>DASRBR010000023.1:0-26385 GCA_035653495.1 Verrucomicrobiia bacterium | reverse complement strand
TTATCGGTTTTCTCATATGCTGGTCTTTGATTTACCAGCTTACCCTTTCGTGTCCACTAAATCAGGGGAATATCATTGCTTCATTGCGTTGTCCTTTAAGGTTTGCGCCATTTGTCTCGGTGGCCAACATTCGTGTTTCGTACCCGCTCAACATGCGGCGCCACGCCGGGATTTAGCTCGCGAGCCCGTTCAATTGCCTGTGATTGAGTGGACTCAACCGCGCTTGCTCTTTCTGCTCCTGGGCGTCTGACCGCGTAATCGCCTTCGTTGCGCCGTTCAACATATATTCGTTTGTCTGACATAATGGCGGGCATCCTACACAATTTGTATGGTGCTGTCAATAGAAATATACAAGATGTTGTAGGTTGAGGTCGGAACCCCTTGCGAGGAAGCAGTTCACTGCGTCACAATCCCGAGTGGGTGGATGTTGAAAGTTGAGTGAAAAACCTTCGTCTGCTTCGCGGTTTTCGCGCGACAAATTTTGTGGCTTTTGTGCCTTTTGTGGCGAATCTTGGAAGTGGCTAGATTGGTTACGGCTTATCCGCGCAAGCCATGAAAAGCGTTATGATCAAAGAACATGAGCGAGTGGTGTTGACGGCCCCGGTGCCGGCCGAAAAATTGGAAGCCGGGGACGTGGGCACCGTCATACACGTGTATCGCGATGGTCTCGCCTATGAGGTCGAATTTACCACATTGGAAGGAAGCACGGCCGCAGTTGTGACGGTGGAAGCCGGGCAAATCCGGCCGGTCCACAAAACGGAGATCACTCAAGCTCGGGAAATGGTTGATGGTTGATGGATGGGTGCAGGCTTCGCCTGTCTGCTCGCGAGTACGCTCGCCCCACCCGCGTAAGGTTCTTTTGCCGTTTGTGATTATTAGTGTGCATCGGTGTTCATCCGTGGTTGAGAAATGGTTGATGGTTGATTGTTGAGGTTGATTGTGGATCGTTGAGAGTTGATGGATGGCTGCAGGCTTCGCCTGTCGGCTCGCGGTGCTTCCGCACGGGCATCATCGCCCCACCGCGCTTCGCGCACGTCTCAAGTTTAAAGTTTAAGGTTTGAAGTTTAAAGTTGCCTGCGACATTCAAGGCTGAAAGGGCACCAGCAGCATGGGTGTGGGGATGCAGGATGCGCCGGGGGGTGAATAGACGATTTCCAATGTGCCGGTTTTTCCTTTGCGCAAGGGCGGAAATTTTTGGATGAACACCATTTCGCCGGGATTTCCAAAAGCGACGCGGCCAGTTGGAACGGCGACGGTTCCTTCCGGCCATGTTCCGCGGCTGACCTTCACCGCGCCGGCCTGTCCGCCGCACCATCTGCCGCCGCGACCCGGCTTGGTGATGAATAACGCGAGGCCGCGTCCGTCGCCGGAACGATATTTCAGGCGCACGCGGTAAATGACACCGTAATTGCCGCTGTCCCTGCCATCCTCAAGACCGGCGATGCTGTCGCGTCCGCGGACCCATGCATCTTTTCTGCCGTCTGCCAGCAACAGGCGCATCGGGCCGTTGATGGTGTCGATCGCAAAACCATTTTCGCCGCTGACGTCATAATCGCTGGTCAAAAACAATCCGCGTCCTGCGCCGGAGCCTTCGTAGCCGGGCAAATCGCGCGGCAGTTTGGGAAGTTGATCGAGAACGGCGATGCTCGATTGGCCAGGGTCGCGTTCGAAAACGCTGATGCGCGCCGGTTGATTGATCTTGAATTCATAAAGGCCGTGAACGAGTTCATCGGTTGTGACGGTGGTGGCGTCCATGTCCGGATCAATGACCATCCGGCCGCCGGGCGGGATCCGCCGAAATGTTTTATCGGGATGCGAATCGAAAAATTGGATGAGGCCGGTCTTGCCGATAAGATGATAGTCGCGGCTGGGTTTGGGAAAAGCGCGGCGAAGGAACCGGAACTTCAAGGGATGTTTGCCAAGATTTTGAATGACGGCGGAAATGGTTTTTGGCCCGGCGTCCGGCTGCGGGACATGATAGATGTAAAGGCGCACCAGACCCGGTTTGGCTTCTTCCTGCAGCGAAATGCCATTGCCGGTCTGGAAATACTCCGGTTTATCGGAGAGCAGCAATTGCGGGCCATGGACATCGCTGATTTCGAGCGGAATCCGCGGCAAATCGCGTTGATGCGACCAGATGTTGCTTAAAGTCAGCACGCTGCCTTGCGGCGCGGAGCGCAAGGCTTGGGTTTCGGCCGATGTCAATTCCTGCGCGAGAACGCCGGTCAGCGGGCACAAACAATATAGTGTCAGCGCGAAGTATGATTTTGGAACCCGCATGCAAAAATTTTGGCAGTCATCGGCAGCGGTTCCAACGCCTCTTGCGCCGGAACAACTGTCCTGATTGTGGGCAATTGAATCAGAGCGCCGCCAAAGTGCCAGAGTTTTGTCCGGGACACGCCGCACAATGACCGATTGATGGACAGAATTGGGCGGAAAATTTGGAGGACTTTTCGCGGCGATTTTTTCAGGTTGGGAACGCTTCCACCAGAGCGGGCGGGCATGGTTGTTGCTCAATGGCATATATGATGGGAATGCCATACAAGCGAACGGCCCTGCTGGGTTGTGCATTCGCTCTTCTGGTTCTTCCCGGGCCATTCGCGCTGGCAAGGGAAGACGCCGATTCGGCTCCCATGACGCGCAAGGAATTCCTTCAACTCTTGCAGCAGAACCAGCAGTTGCAGCAGCAGGTGCAGCAGCAGCAACAAACCATCGAATCGCTCAGCAAGAAGGTTTCGGCCCTGGAATCAAGGAACGCTCAAACGACGGGCAACCCTTCGCCGCAAACAGCGGCTTCTACGAGGCCGGAGGAACAGCCTTTGCCGGACACGACCAGCAGTTCGACTTTCCATTTCGGCAAGCTGGACATCGGCGGCGAAGGTGGTGTGGCGTTTTTCAAGTCGCCTCCGTCAGGCCAGTTTCCGCACAGCACGTTTCGGATCGATGAAGCGCGTTTGTTTTTGGATGCGCCCATCTGGGGCGACATTTATTTTTATTCGGAACTGGACCTTGCCCAACGCGAAACCACAAGCCTGGCGTTGAACGTCGGCGAGCTTTACCTGGATTTCGAAAGCATTTCCAAGCTTTGGGGCAACGAAGAGATGCTCAACGCGCGCGCGGGGCGTTTTTACATTCCGTTCGGCGAGGAGTACCAATACCGCTTCGCGATCGACAACCCGCTCATCTCGCATTCGGTGAGCGATATCTGGGGCACGGACGATGGAGTGGAGATTTACGGCAAGCTCGGCCCGGCGCATTACGCGGTGGCGGTGCAAAACGGCGGCGAGGTCACCAGCCAGTCGTTGCAAGGCGACAAAAGTGTTTCGGGTAGAATCGGGGCCGACCCAACCAAATGGCTGCACGTGAGCGCAAGCGCGATGCGCACCGGCGAGTTGAACGTAAAAAATGGAACGTCGGCGATCTGGTTCGGCAACGGCTGGTTTCATTCCATCGGTTCACACAGCACGACTTCCTTTCATGCCAATTTGGTCGAAGGCGACGCGGTGTTTCGGCTGCCGTCCACGTTGATCAGGGCTGCGGGCGGTTACGTGAATTACAACGATAACGACCCGCTCGCGAACAACAATCGCGACATCTACTATTACTATCTCGAAGCCACGCACGATTGGACGCACAGTTTGTATTCGGCGGTGCGCTGGAGCCAGGTGCTCGCGCACAAGGGCTACACCATCGTGGGCGCGGGCAACATGGCGGAATATGGCTTTCAGGAACTCACGAAGGATTATTGGCGATTGAGTTTGGGCCTCGGTTACCGGTTCAGCCAGAACATGGTCGTCAAGGGCGAATACAGCTTCAACCAGGGCAGCGAAATTGACGGCACTTTCCGCGACGAAGAAAACCAATTCGCCCTCGAGGCGGCATTCAAATTCTGACCATGAAAAATTCAACTACATTTTCAAGACTGCCTTCAATGTTCCTATCCAAGGTAGGGACATCGCGCTGTCCCGCATGCGGGATCCGCGGACGGCGCAGCGCGCCGTCCCTACCACGCCACTATGCGGGCAAAATCTCTAAATTACTTTTTGGCTTTTTTACTGCATTAACACTGACTACTGCCCATGCGGGAACCATCACGGGTCGCGTTCATGCCGAAGGAAAGGCGGGTGCGGCACAGGACGCGCAATGCGGCAGCGTGAATTACGAGAGCCGCGCGCTCAAGTTCGCCACGCGCGTGGATTACGGCGCGATGCATGATTTCATCGTTTATATCGAAGGGCCGGTCGGCACGAACAAGCTGGTCGCGCCCGGCAAGCCGGTGCAGGTGTTGACCGTCCGGCAGGTGAACCAAAAGCACGCGACGTTCGAACCGCATATCATGCCGATTGTTGTGGGCACGACAGTCGAATGGCCGAACAACGATGACATTTATCACAACGTTTTCTCGTATTCGGAAGTGAAGCCGTTTGATCTTGATCTATACAAGGCGCCCACGGTGAAGAAGGTGCTTTTCGACAAGCCGGGGCGCGTGGATGTCTTTTGCTCCATTCATTCAAGCATGAGCTGCGTGGTGCTGGTTTTGGAAAATCCTTATTTCGCCCGCACCGACAGCAAGGACGTTTATACGATCAAAGACGTCCCTGCGGGCACTTACCATTTGAAAGCCTGGCACGAGCGGTTGCCCGCGCAAAGCCGGGAGATCGTCGTGCCGGAAAAGGGCGAGGTGAAGGCGGACTTCACCCTCGGCATCACCGGTCTGCCGAAATTGTAAGTCGATGAAAGCCATTTCCAAAATACGCTTCAGTTTCCAGTTGAAAGTGCTGTTGCCGGTGCTCACGGTCATGATGCTGCTCATGGCGGTGACCATCTGGCTGGTGGATGCCCGCATCAGCGAGCAGATGCATCAAAATGCCGCCAGCCAGCTCGCGACTGCGGACGTGATTTTCAAGCAACTGCACCTGCATCAGACCGCAACCTTGCTCTCCAAGAATCGCAACGCCCTTAATGAGCCGCGGATAAAAGCCGTCACGCAAAGCGCCGACCTCCCGACCATCAAGCACACGCTCGATGAAGTCATGCAGGAAATGCTCCTGGACAACGAAGCCAATGTGGCCGTGTTCACGCTGCTCAAACAGGACGAGCCGCAGTTGGTCAGTTCGAACGCAAACATCGAACTGAACGTCAGCAATTTTCAGGCGAAGGCCATGCCAACCATCGCACGCGCCGCGCAAGGCAATGCCGCCGTGGACACCATCCGCGTGGGAACCAACCTGCTGGACATCGCTTCCTTTCCGGTCGGAACGGGCGATGACATCGCCGGCGTGCTGACGTTTGGGCTGCGCATCGGGTCGGAGCAGGCGCTCGAAACCCGCCAGATCACGCGCAGCCAGATTGTGCTGATAGCCGACGGCCATGTGGCGGCATCCAGCATCAAAGACGCTGGTTTGTTCCCGGTTTTCATCGATCGGTTCAACGCATTGACCGCAAATGATGCCGCCGGCCCGGAACTGATGTTGAATGATGAACATTACCTTTGCCGCGCCGGACATTTCTCCTCGCTGAACGGCGACAAAGCGATGGGTTATCTGCTGCTTTCGTCCTACGAGGATTCCTGGATCGCCTTGCGCGCGACGCAACAGATGCTGCTGGCAGCCGGCGTTCTCGGCATCGGCATCAGCGGAGTGATCGTCTGGCTTTTGTTGCGGCGCATCACCTGGCCGTTGCGCCATTTGCGCAATTGCGCGGAAGCGGTCGGCCGTGGCGATTATTCGCGGCGCGTGGAGGTGTTTTCGCGTGATGAATGCGGCGAACTCGCGACTGCCTTCAACAAGATGACCCAGAACGTCAAGAACTCGCGCGATGAACTGGAAAAGACGGTCGAGACGCTCAAGTCAACCCAGCATCAGTTGATCCAGAGCGAAAAATTATCCGGCATCGGCGAATTCGTCGCGGGCGTGGCGCATGAATTGAACAATCCACTCACGTCAGTGATGGGTTTTTCCGAACTGCTCCAGCAATCGGATTTGCCGGAACAGCAGCGGCGTTATCTGGACGTGATTTTCAAGAGCGCCAAGCGTTGCCAGAAGATTGTGCAGAGCTTGTTGAGCTTCGCGCGGCGTCATGCGCCCGAGCGCAAGGTGGTTTGCGTGAATGAAATCGTGGAGTCCGCCATCGAGATTTTGCAATACCAGATGCGCACCAGCAACATCGAGGTGGTGACGCAGCTTGATCCACACCTGCCCGCGACAGAATTGGACCCGCACCAGATGCAGCAGGTTTTTTTGAACATCATCAACAACGCTAGGCAGGCGATGGAAGGCCGGCCGGTTGCGGGCCGGTTACGCGTTTCGAGTGAAGCGGTCGAAAACTATGTGCGCATCATCTTCCAGGACAACGGGCCGGGCATCCCGCCGGAAAACCTGAAGCGCATCTTCAATCCGTTTTTCACCACGAAGGAAGTCGGCAAGGGCACCGGGCTTGGGTTAAGCCTTTGCTACGGCATCATCAGCGAACATGGCGGCACCATCACGCCTTACAGCACATACGGCGAAGGCGCGACATTCGTCGTCGAACTGCCCATCACTCATCAGTTGCCGCAGGTGGCTGAAAAGAAAGCCGCGCCGTCCGCAAATGACAATGCCGAGGAGGGCCTGGGCAAACGCGTGCTGGTCGTGGACGATGAAGATTTGATTCTGCAAATGGTGCGCGAAATCCTCACGCGCAACGGTTACAAGGTGGATATTGCCCATGACGGTGAATCCGCGCTGCGCCGCCTCACGCAATATCATTACGACCTTGCCTTATGCGATTGGAAAATGCCGGGGCTCAGCGGCCAGCAGATTTATGAACGGTTGCATGCCAGCAACCCGGAAATGTCCAAGCGGATCATCTTCATCACCGGCGACGTGGTGAATGAAAAGGTGCAGGAATTTCTCCGCGCGCGCAACAAGGTCTGTCTGTCCAAGCCGTTTACGCTGGTTGAATTTCGCTCCGCCATCGACCAAGTGCTCAAGGCGAATTAAAGCGTTCGCTCAAAAGCCGACCTCATTGCGCCTGCTGGGCTTTATCGGCCAGCATCTGAAGACGGAGCATCAATCGTCGTTGACAGGCTTTCTGCTGGCCTTCTGGATACTTGTCCGAAGGAACCATGTTCACCGCGAAGTAGGTTCCTTCGCCATCGCTTCCTCTCACCGAACCGCCATAGGTGTAGCCTTTTTGCTCCTCAAACGCTGATTTCTCCGGCAATGAATGTATTCCCTCCAACGTGCCATAGACCAGGAAAGGAAATTCCGAATCGTCCACCGCGAGTTTGGTGATGACCAAATTTGCGTTCCTGCACAATGCGGTGAAGGCCTTGAGCAGATTCTCCTTGTCATAGCGCGCGTCCATGTCAGACGGCGGCGGCACGGGATGGCCAAGATAAGCCATCAAGGCAAGGTTGGCTTTGTTTTCGGGACCAGTCTCGGTCTCGTGCTGTTTGTCACCAACGTTATGAAACCATCCCTGGTTTCGCATGATGGTATTTTCCCTGTCCTTTTCTCCAAAATAGACCCCGCCATGGCTGGAATTGTTCGCATAAAAGGAAACGTGCAGCCAGCCGCCAGGAACATTCGTTTCGTATAGATGAAATTTTCCCGTTCCCCGGCTTATTTTAACGGTTTGCCCGGCCTGGACTGGCGTGGGACCGCTGGGGCCGCGGCTGGTGCAGAAAAGCGCAAGATCCGCGCTGTCTGCCGAAGCCAGCGTGTAAGTCCCTTCCACCAGATAGCTGCCACCAGGTTCAATGTGTTTTTTATCTCCGCGCACCTCGGTGATGGTGATTTGATCCCCGGCAAAAAATCCACTGGCTCCCAATTCATGCGGAATAACATACGAAAACTTCGGATCGACTGGTTCATCGGCGCCATTAGCGCCCAAGCGGGAGAAGTAGACCAGGAACATGGCTACGAAAGTCGCGGCAAAGATTAGATGGAGTGCGCGTATGTTTGGTTTCATGATCGTCTTAGTTTTGGCGGATGTGTCGTTTCAATGAACTGGCTCGACTTGGGTTTTCTGAGAAAGTGGCGTTGATGATTGTGGCTCCTTTGACGACAGCATCAACCACGCTGTTGCCCTCTCTGCGATACAAATGCACTTCAGTCTCTATCGGAACGTCCACGACGTAATTGTCAGCAGATTCTCGCTGAGCCGGTTGCAGAGAAGCGCGTTCGACCGGCTTGCGCTGCAATAAAAGGCTGGCGGAAATGAACAGCAAAATGCAGCCAAAGCCCAATCCCGCCCAGGCGGGTTTCCATGGCGTCTCCGTGAAGAACGCCCGAACGCTTCCCCAAGTGGATGCCGACCGAAGCTCCCTTTGTTTCCATGCCTTTAAAATATTTTGCCGGGCTTCCGCGCCCAACGAAAGCCGTTGGGTTTCGCGGTCAAATGAAAGCTGGAAGGATTTCGCAAGGGCTTGTTCACGGGCAAGGGCCTGCCGGCATGCAACGCAATTCTGGACATGGTCATTCGCAGCGGTTTGTTCAGCGGCGGACAACGTTTCGTCCAGATACTCCGGCAATCGGTCCTTAAACTGTTCGCAATTCATCGCGTCTCCATGGAATGAGTGCCACTGGCGGCAAAAAAGTTCATTTCGCGCGGGATCAATTGTCCGAGACAACGCAGGGCATAATGCAGGCGCGATTTAACCGTGCCACTGGAAACGCCCTGCTGGCGCGCGATTTCCTCAATTTTCATCCGTTCATAAAACCGGAGGACAATGACTTCTCGATGTTCGTGGGAAAGTTGCCGTAGGGCCTGCGTGAGTCTGGTCGCGCAGAAATCCTGGTCCAGACCGCTGGGATGGTCAGCCTGGCAGGTTTCCTTCAGAACCAATTCCTCATCGTAAACAATGCGTTTTTGTTTGCGTTGATGCCGGCGGCACAAGTTGCGCAGGATTCCATGAAGCCAGGTATAAGTCGCCGCCTCTCCACGAAATCTGCGCCAGGACTTGATTGCCTGCATGAATGTTTCCTGGACCAAATCTTGCGCTTCGGTTTCATCGCCGCACAGCAGATAAGCGGAACGGAGCAGACGATCTCCATGGGAGTCAAGGAACTCCTGGACATCGAAGGAATCCGCACGTTTTTGGGCGGAACAACTCGGGGCCTCGGCCATTCACAGTATAAGTGCCGCTCGCGGGCAAAAGGTTCAATCTGATTTGTCAGCGGTCGAAAAATCGTGTTACGGCGATTTTGGAGTGCGGTGGCATGACACCGCTTTTCTTCCGGGCGACATGTCGCCCGGTCCCAAAGCGCGGACATGTCCGCGCACTCCAAAGAAAACTTTCCCGCGACAGCTCCATCTTTTTTACAACGGGCAAATATGCTTTTAACAAAGCAACAAGAATGTCTGCGCTACGTGGCGCGACTTGCCAGCCTGTGGGTTCAGGCGACTTTCCCGTCGCCTGCACGGGAATGCATGGCTCAAGTTTTCCTGACGGACTGAATCTCGTTCTCGATTTTCGCGTTGTTCAATTCGAACGATTGCTCCTTGACCGCTGCCAACGCCTGCTTTTTCGCTTCGCGCTCGTTCTTTGCAGTTAAATCGAGAGTGAATGTGGTGGTTGCGGTGCGTCGGATGACGACTTTGTATTCGTTTTCAATTTGTTTTGGAGCGGCTGATTTCGGCGACTGCGGCTTCACATTGCGCACCGGATTTTTGACTTCGGGCTCTTCGATCAAATCGTATTTCACGCCGATGACGCGCGCGTCGGTTTTCTTTGGCAACGGCTTTGGGAAAATCATGTACAACGCCAGCGGCTGCTCGTGAAAACCGATCTCGCCGAAATCCTTGTGCTTCCCATGCGGGTCGCGGACAATCGTCAACACGCGGTTTTCCTTCACCGCTCTCATGAATTCCTTGTCCTTCGCTGGGTCGGTCCAAAGCGAGGCGGTTTTCGGAGGACCGGCGCGTTTGACAAAATCAGAAAAACGCATTTCTTTCATGCATCAATATGGGCGCTAAGCAAAGCCAGTCAATCCATGGCAATTTCCCGGTTTTAGTGGGCACTGACGATTCGCCATGCCGATTGGCTGCAATTAGTCAATGAAAGATTTACCGGTGCGGCCTTGAACAAGGCTAATGACATAGTGGGCCTTACTCGCGGGCCACGTTTGAATTGGACATGAATATGGCCTTGGTTGATGTTTTTTTGGGTATTTAAGTACCTGGTGAACATTGTTATAACTAAATGAGTAACCTAACGAAAATCTCGACTGGCATCGTAGGACTGGATAATATTCTGCTGGGCGGATTGGTCCGAGGCGGTTTCTATCTTATTCAGGGTGATCCAGGAGCTGGCAAGACGACCATGGCATTGCAGTACTCACTTGCCCGCGCCGCCGCGAATGAAAAAGTCCTGTATGTGTCGCTTACTGAAACTCACGCTGACCTCAAAAATGCCGCCGCCAGCCATCAGTGGAACCTCGACGGCATTCACGTCTGCGACCTGTCTCGCTCGGCAGGCAACCTCGCCGGGCAACCCGAGGTTTCCGTTTTTCATCCATCGGAAACGGAGCTTGGTGAGACCACTCAGGCGATCATCGCGGAAGTGGACAAGGTGCAGCCGAAACACGTTGTTTTCGATGGTCTTTCTGAACTACGTCTCCTGGCGGGTGACCCCCTGCGTTACCGGCGGCAACTCCTTTCACTCAAGGGCTACTTTAGTGACCGTGACATCACTGTTGTGGCCCTTGACGATCGAACATTTCAAATGGGTGCGATCCAGCCGGAAAGTCTCGTGGGGGGCAACCTTATTCTCGAACGCATTTTGCCCAACTATGGCCGCTCGCGCCGTCGGCTGTTCGTAACCAAGGTTCGTGGCGCCGACTTCCGCGAAGGTTATCACGATTATGAAATCGTCCAGGGCGGCATACTTGTTCATCCGCGCTTGGTTGCCGCGGAACATCACGACCGCTTCTCGCAGGACGTCACTGCCAGTGGCATTCCTCACCTGGACGAGATGCTCAACGGCGGACTGTCGGCCGGCACGACGACCCTTCTGCTCGGCCCCGCCGGAGTGGGTAAATCCACTGTCGCCATGCAGTTCGTCGTCTCAGCCCTTAAGCGTGGACACAAAGGCGCCGTATATGTTTTTGATGAAGTCTTGGGAACGATGATTGAGCGCACGGAGAAGCTTTGCCTGGCCAAAGAAGGAGGTGTCCGCGCCTACATCAAGGAGGGCAAACTTCACGCGCAGCAGATTGATCCTGCGGAAATGTCCGCAGGCGCATTCTCCCACGAAGTTCGGAGAGCCGTCGATGCCGGCGCAAAGGTGATCGTCATTGACAGCCTGAATGGCTATCTCAATGCCATGCCGGAGGAACGCTTTCTCACCTCCCACCTTCACGAGATGTTTGCTTACCTCAACCAGAAAGGCGTCACCACTATCCTGATTGTCGCCCAGCACGGTCTGATGCTCACAGCCGCGGGCCGGGCCAGTGATATCGATGTCAGCTATTTGGCCGATACTGTTTTATTGTTGCGCTATTTCGAGGCCGAGGCGGAGATCAAGCAGGCCATCAGCATCCTCAAGAAACGGACCGGCAAGCACGAACGTTCGATCCGGCAATTAGTCATTCAAGAGGACGGGATAAAAGTTGGTGAGCCTCTCAAAGGCTTCTTCGGCATCATGACCGGTGTGCCGGAATACCGCGGTTCCACTGCGATGGAAACTGAACACCGATGAATGACGAAACAGCCCAGCGGGAGCGCGTGCTGGTGCTAATGCCAACACGTAAAGACTCCGAAAGGACCATTGCTTTTCTGTCAGATGCAAACTTCCATTGCCTTGCCTGCCCTGACCTTCCGGCGCTTTGCCGCGAGATTGCCAGAGGAGCTGGCGCCGCCCTGCTTACTGAAGAAGCCATTCTTCAGGATCGGGAGCAATGCCTGGCCGCCACCTTGCGCCAGGAACCTTCATGGTCGAACTTTCCATTGATTGTCCTTGTCCATTCTGGGCAGAACTCAGGCCGCCTTTCCGCCGCGCAGATGCTCAATGTGACCCTCATAGAGCGGCCGGTCCGCTTTGTGACACTGCGAAGCGTGGTGGAAGCGGCCCTGCGCCATCGCCGGCAGCAATATCAGATTCGTGATACTCTGCTGCAGCTCACCCAGGCGCATCGGGAGCTCGAAAGCGCCAATCAGGACTTGGAGATGCGCGTGCGTGAACGCACACAGAAACTTCAGGAAACCGTCAGTGAACTCGAAGCGTTTTCCTACACCGTGTCTCACGACTTGCGCGCCCCACTTCGCGCTATCGAGGGTTATGCCCGCGCACTCGCGGATGACTACGGCGCGAAACTGGACGCGGGAGGAAAAGTGTTTCTCGCGAAAATCAGCGCCGCCGCTGCCCGTTTGGATCTTCTGGTCCAGGATGTCCTCGCTTACAGCCGGATCGCCAAAGGCGAAATCCACCTTCAGGATGTCAATCTTGCCAAGCTGGTACAAGAAGCGGTTGAAACCTATCCACAATTCCGAAACGGCTCGATCATCGTCAAGGAGCCTTTGCCGGTCGTCCGCGCACACCCGGCCTATCTTATTCAGTGCGTCTCCAATCTGCTGGGCAATGGGCTGAAATTTGCGCGGCCTGATGTGCCTCCCCTCGTCACAATTCGCGCGGAGGAAGACCCGAATACGGATAATGTCAAAATCTGGTTCGAGGACAATGGCATCGGCATAGCGCCCGAACACTTTCAGGAAATCTTCCAAATATTCGGTCGCGTCCACTCGGACAAACAGTACGAAGGCACGGGAATCGGCCTTGCCATCGTGCGCAAAGCCGCCGAACGGATGGGCGGCTCCGTCGGCCTGACTTCGGAGGTTGGCAAAGGGAGCCGCTTCTGGTTGAGTCTCAAAAAAGCAAATGCGACCCACTAAGCCAATTCTTTTGGTAGATGATAGCGAGGATGACGTTTTCCTCATGCGACGCGCCCTCAAAGAGGCTGCGTTGCCCAATCCCATCTTTGTCGCTGAAGATGGGTTGAAAGCCGTCGATTATCTCGCCGGCAGGGCGCAATTCAGTGATCGAACGATGTTTCCTATTCCGGCGCTGATGTTCCTTGACCTCAAAATGCCCGGAAAGAAAGGCTTGGACGTCCTTGCATGGTTGCGCGAGCAGGAACATTTGCGCAGTGTGGTGGTGGTCATCCTCACTTCATCCCAGGAGCCTTCAGACTTGCATCAGGCTTATCGGCTTGGCGCCAATTCTTACCTCGTCAAACCTTCTACGACAGATCGGCTACGTGAACTTGTCCAAGCCGTGAAGTCCTACTGGCTTGAATTCAACCTGTTCGATTCGGTCTGAGTTTCCCGGCGCGACTTCAGCAGCGGATTCTTGAAATCCGCATCCCGGCTCTGCTATTCTATTGCCGCTATGCTTTCACCAACAATTCACCCATCCAATTCCACATCGTCTATCACTCAAATTCGCATCAATCGTCGCGAAGCGATTCGGCTTGGTGCGCTCGGAACGCTTGGTTTTCTCGCTTCGTCTGCCATCGCCCGCGCCGCTGGCGCGATGGAAGACCAGATGAAACATTTCCAGGGACAGGAAGTTTTCGAACATATCGTCAGTAAGGCGCAAGCCGAGAATTGGAAGAGCCTGCCCATCGGCGAATTGATCGGCAAGATCGCGATGGAACTAAAGGGGACGCCCTACGTCGGCTTCACGCTCGAAGTTTCGCCCAACCAGGAATTTTGCGTCATCAATTTGAAAGGGCTCGATTGCGTCACGTTTTTTGAGGACTCACTTTGCATGGCGCGCATGCTCAAGAAGGGCAAAAGCTCGCCCGAAGACCTCATCAGCGAGGTGCAATACACCCGTTATCGCGGCGGAAAGATGGGCGACTACACCACGCGCCTGCATTACACGACCGACTGGTTCGTGGACAACGCGCAAAAGGGCGTCGTCAAAAATCTCACGCCCGAATTGCCCGGTGCGGAGCCGTTCACGCAAAAGGTCGGCATCATGTCCGAACATCCAGAAAATTATCGTCAGCTCAAGGCGCATCCGGAATTCCTCCCGGTCATACGCCACTACGAAGAAATCATCAACGCGCGTTCGTTGAAATATTTGCCGATGGCGAAGCTGAAAGACGACGAACATTTGCTGGCCACCGGCGACATTGTGGGCGTCTGCACCACGCAGCCGGGCATCGACATCGCGCACACCGGTTTGTGCATCAAAGACGAGCAGGGCGTGGTGCATTTCATGGACGCATCGTCATCGCGCCGGAACATGAAGGTCACCTTTGAGCGCGAAATCAGCGAGACCTTGAACTGGTCGCGGCGCTTGACTGGCGTGATGTTCGCAAGGCCGTTGGAGGTGGGGGCGTAGGCGAAAGAACAGATCTTCAATCGCTCGATAAGACGAGTGGCATTTCGGGAACATCAGCTACGCACAACGCTCGCTAAAGAAAGATATAGCCAAATAAATGCGGCAATTGGTTTCTCTCGCTCAATGTTTTCATGCTTAAATGCCGTACGGGGCTAAGAATCCGCTTGCTTTCATTATTAAGAACGTTAATAAGGAATTTCTATGAAGGTATTTATTAGTTGGTCGGGCGAAAGAAGCAAGAAAATCGCAGAGATATTTCGCAAATGGATCCCCGGAGTAATTCAAGCCGTGAGACCATACTTTACACCTGACGATATAGCGAAAGGCGCAAGGTGGGCGACTGAAATTGCGAAAGAACTCTCTGATTCCAAGGTTGGAATTTTTATTCTTACGTTGGAAAACCTAACAGCTCCGTGGATTATTTTTGAAGCAGGCGCAATTTCGAAACAGTTAGATTCTGCCCGAGTTTGCCCTCTTCTCTTTGGGATTTCTCCGACAGATGTTAAAGGTCCTCTAGAGCAGTTTCAATGCAGCTCATTTTCGAAAGAAGAAATTCGTAAATTATTAAAATCGATTAATGCCGGGTTGGGTGATTCCGGACTCGATCCGGCAGTTCTGGAGAGCGTTTTTGAAATGTGGTGGCCCAAGCTCGAGACGGAGGTTTTTGCTATCTTGAAGACGGACAGCCGACCTAATAGTGAACCAAAACGTTCAGAAATGGATATGTTGGAGGAGCTAGTCCTTCTCTCCCGACGCACACATAACGCGGTTGAGCGGGGCGGATCCGTAGGATCAATCCATCCTGTTGCGCTTAATGATTTAGCAAGGCACTATTCCGCGCTTGTTCAGCTTGCCTACACATCCCCCCCTTCTCCTGAATGCGCTAGAATACTTTTAGACATGGCAGGTCCGATTCGCCATATATTAACCAAAGCAGGCTCCTCAAGCGATGCTGCTTCGGATGCTAATGCTGCATTCAGTGCGGCTTATGGTCGACTGCGAACATTCAGTGACGCCGAAGCTCAGAAACTGGCGCGGGCTCGTGCGACCGAACAAGCGACGCAAGATGTGAAAATTGCTGCCGACGATGCCAGAACCGCGGCATGACTGTTGGGCAAAAGCTTTTAAATTTGCTTTGCTGTCTCAATAGGCCTAATTAGTGCGAAGCAGAAGCCGCGGCGTTTGGGTAATGCAGGCATCTTAGATAGCGTGCCAATTTCCGCTCGACGAAGCCATCGCGAAAGTCCGCGCCGGACTTCAGGCTTTGGCTGTGGCGTGGAACGCCCCAGCTTGGCGGCGCCGAAATAAGGAACGCTGCGGTTGATAAAAAACTTCCTTTTTTAAGGTGATGCGCTATAGTGCGCCCTTGGAGATTTAGGAGCAGGCAATCAAGCTGCAATGTGAATCAGGAGCCTGCAGGCATCGTCCAATTTTAGCATGAGCAAGGCAGGTCATACAGCAAGCGGTTTTACCTTGATTCAATTGCTGGTGGTCATCGCCATCATCGCGATCCTTGCCGGCTTGCTGTTGCCAGCGCTCGCGAAGGCCAAAGAGAAGGCGCGAGTCATCCAGTGCCTGAACAACATGAAACAATTGACCCTCGCCTGGACCACTTACTACGGGGACAATAATGACAACCTGGTCCGCAACTGGGTGCTTGGCTCCGGCGTTTCTCCACCGGGTTCATGGGCATTGGGTAATGTGCAGAGATCATCCGCCATCACCGACTTGCAGGAAGGCACGTTGTATCCGTATTACAACTCGCTGGCGCTCGATGTCTGCCCTGATGCGAAAAAAGTCAACGGCAGTGTGCCCATCCGCACCGTTTCCATGATGGAGCGCATGGGCGGCGCTGATGACGCCGACGCCGCGGAATTCGGCCTTTACTCCGCGAGCGGCGATTTTGGCGCAGCCTACCCGATGCGCAAGAAACCGTCCGACATCAACAATCCCGATCCCTCAGTGGCCGTCGTGTTTGTGGACGAAGGCGAGCAAACTGTGGACGACAGCATCTACGGGTTGACCTGGACATATTTCAAAAACTCACCCACGGCCCGTCATTCTAATGGCGCGACGTTCTCCTTCGCTGACGGGCACGTCGAAAAATGGAAGTGGCAGGGCATCACCACAGATATGGGCTACAACGTCACACCCAATGGCGCGGGGCAGCAGGCGGATTTCCAAAAATTGGTGAGCGCGGAGTTCCTGCCGTGATTTTCCTGCGGAGGAGTTGAATCAGCTTCGCGATTCATGAATTTTTTGCAGCGGCCGCTGGTTATGGAATGGTGCGCGATACAGGGTTCGAACCTGTGACCCCTACCGTGTCAAGGTAATGCTCTACCACTGAGCTAACCGCGCAACCCTTCGGGAATTTGGATTCCCGGAAAAGGTAGTTTTCTTCCTTCACTCCCGTTTTGCAAGCGGAAAAAGGAAAAGCTGGGCGGGCTTCGACATTTTTCATGAATTCTCAGCGGGATGTTTTTACGAAAGCCAAACATTCAGTGGAAAATCTCGATCTTTCAAGGCCATGCACCTTCTAAATTCAGGGCAGCTTTCTTCCCGTGTGTTGAAAAGGACTCGCACGTTTGGTCTGGATTTTTTCGCGAGTTCTGGCACAGTCTTGGTATGCCAGAGAAATCAGTAAATGAACTGCCGCGGGACTTGCGGCTGCTTTATCAAAGGGGGATGGAAGCGCTTCAGCGCGATAATTTCGATTACGCGATTGAGATGTTCACACAAGTCCTGGCGCGCGAACCTTCCGTGTTCGAAATCCGCAAGACACTGCGCGGCGCGCAAATGGCCAAGACCGGCAAGGGCGGCGGTTGGTTCAAAAAGCTCACCAGCGGCGCGAGTTCGTCCCCTCTCGTTGCCAAGGGACAAATGGCGTTGCGCCGGAATCCATTGGAAGCGATGCAGGTGGCCGAGGAAATCCTCAATTCAGACGCGAACAGTTCTTCCGGGCACAAGTTGATGGCCGAGGCCGCCATGGCCGCGCAGATGCCGCGCGAGGCGGTCATGTCGCTGGAAATCCTCGTGAAAAATGCGCCCAAGGACAAGGATTTATCGTATCAGCTCGCCGAGGCTTATGCGCAAATTGGCGAGAAAACCAAGGGCGAAGAAGTGCTTGCCAATTTGCAACGCGAATATCCCAACGACGGCGAGGTTTCGCAGCGGCTCAAGGACCTTTCGGCGCGCAAGACGCTCGACGAAGGCGGCTATGGCGCGCTTGCAGGCGGCGGTGGATCGTATCGCGATGTCTTGAAAAACAAGGCCGAGGCGGTCGCGCTGGAGCAGCAAAATCGCCAGGTGAAAACGGATGATTCGGCTGATGGCTTGATCAAGGACTGGGAAGACCGGCTGAAAATTGAGCCGAACAATTTGAAGATGTTGCGCAATCTCGCCGAAGTGTGGGCGGAGAGGAAACAGTTCGACAAATCGCTCACCTATTACGAGCGCATGGCGGCGGTGGATGGTGGCGCGGATTCTTCGTTGCAGACGAAAATTGCCGAGGTGAAGGTGAAGAAGTTCGATCACGCGCTCGCGCAACTTGATCCAGCCGCGGAGGATTACGCCGAGAAGTCCGCGCAGATCAAGGCGGACCGCGATAATTTCCGCGTGGAAAGCGCGAAACAACTCGTTGAACGTTACCCCACGGATTTGCAGCTTAGGTTTGATTTGGGGAAATTGTATTTCGAGACCGGAAAGATCAGCGAAGCACAGGCGGAATTCCAGAAGGCGCAGGCCAACCCGAACAAGAAAATCCAGGCCATCACGTACATGGCGAAATGTTTTGAAAAGAAAAACATGTTTGACCTGGCCGCGCGCCGTTTGCAGGAAGTGCTCAAGGAAAAGCTGGTGTTCGACGAGGAGAAAAAGGATTTGGTTTACACGCTCGGTTGTGTTTTCGACAAAATGGGCAAAAAGGATGAAGCCATCGAGCAGTTCAAGATCATCTACGAAACCGACATGGGCTACAAGGACGTCGCCAAGCGCGTGGAAGATCATTACGCTGCCGGAGGAACGTGAAAATTTTTGATTTTTGATTTGCGATTTTTGATTGTCGATTGACGCGCGCTACTATTTCCGGCTTTGAGCAACCCGGAGGGTTGCCAGAAATTAGCCGGGGGTTGAGCGAAGCGCAGCGGAACGATACCCGGAAAATGAGTTGATAATTTTCCACCCTGAAAGGGTGGAAGAAAGCATGTCTGGACCAGTCAGTTTTCTTGCACCCTTTCAGGGTGCAAATCCCGATTCGCTAAAACCGGGGGTGTCACTTCGTTCAACCCCCGGCTAATTTCTTGCACGGCTTCGCCGTGCAAGGATGCGTGCCCACCAGCCGGGCACAATGAAGGTTCCCAGTATCTTTCAATTTATAGACAACTGAATCGGATTGTCCTTTAATCCGGTCATGAAAGCGCGCCTGGTTCTTGCCTGCATCTTTTGTTTTCTTCTTAAAATTCACGCGGCTGAAATTTATCCAGAACGCTGGGTCTGGATTTTTGGTTGGGGCCTGAACAAGGACAGTGATGTCACGGACATTTCGCACGTGATTGAGACGGGCGCAAAACACGGCCTCAATGGCGCGGTGCTCGCCGCGGGAATTGACACGATGTCGTTGAAAACGCCGGAATATTTTCGGGGACTGGATGCGATCAAGCAAATTTGCGAGAGCAATCATGTTGAATTGATTCCGGCGGGTTTTTCCATTGGTTATGGCAGTTGCTTTCTCGCGCATAATCCGAATCTTGCCGAAGGCTTGCCCGTCGAGGACGCGCCGTTTGTTGTGCGCGATGGCGTGGGGCGATTGGTTCCGGACGAAACCGTTCGGCTGAAAAACGGTGGCTTTGAAGATTTCAACGGCAATAACCTGAAAGGTTTTAATTTTCACGATCAGCCCGGAGAAATCAGTTTCGCTGACCGTGAAATCAAGCACAGCGGCACTGCGTCGTTGCGGCTCGAACATTTCACGGCGAATCCTTATGGCCACGGGCGCGTGATGCAGGAAATCAAGGTGCATCCGCATCGTTGTTATCGCGTCACGATTTGGGTGAAGACGGAAGGATTTCAACCGACGGGCGCATTCCGTTTGCTCGCGCTTGCGCCCCATGATCGCGACCTTGCGCCCCGCGAATATAATCTTCCATCCACCACCGACTGGCGTCAGCTCACGATGATGTTCAACAGCATGACCAACGCGAAGGTGCTGCTTTACGCGGGCGTTTGGGACGGCAAGGCGGGAAAAATATGGCTGGATGACTGGCGCGTTGAAGAAATTGGGCCGGTGAATGTGTTGCATCGGCCGGGCACGCCGGTCACTGTTCGCAGCGAAGATGGCGCGACGACTTACGCGGAAGGAAAAGATTACGCGCCATTGATGGATCCGCATTTGCAGCCTTGGCGCGAGGACGGCGACGCATTGCCGCTGAAAATTATTCCGAGCGGGCGCATCCATAATGGCGACCGGTTGCGCGTGAGCTGGTATCATTCGCAAAACATCAATGACGGGCAGGTGACGGTTTGCATGGCTGAGCCGGAGGTTTACGAAATCATGGGCCAGGAGATGAAAGTCGTTGCGGACCGGCTGCATCCGAAAAAGTTTTTGCTGGGCATGGATGAAGTGCGGATGGGCGGGACATGCCGCGCGTGCGCCGGGCGCAACATGGGCGAGTTGCTCGGCGAATGCGTCACCAAACAGATGCAGATCATCCGCAAATATTTGCCGGATGAAAAAATTTACGTTTGGTCGGACATGTTCGATCCGAACCACAACGCGCACGGCAATTATTATCTGGTGAACGGTGATTTCACCGGTTCATGGGAGCATGTGCCGAAGGATTTGGTGATGGCAGTTTGGGGCGGCGCACCGCGCGAAAAGAGCCTGCAATTTTTCGAGCAGCAAGGTTTTCCCGTGCTGGTCGCGTGTTATTACGATGCCGACAATCTGAACGACGTGAAAGGCTGGTTGCAAATCGTGCGCCCGATGTCCAACGTGCAAGGATTCATGTACACGCCTTGGACGCGCAAATATGGATTGCTGCCGGCGTTCGGGGATTTGTTGAGCGGGCAACGGTAATCAGAGATTCAACCCGACGGTCCATCTCTTCCAAGGTGGCGAACTGTGAGGCTGGCTTGTTGATCTTTTGCGTGAGCTTTTCGCGATACTGCGGGTCCTTCGAATCGTGAAGGGATACAATGAATGCAGCCAGATGCCGTCTTTGCTCATCGTTCAGAGCAGAAATTTCGCGTTTCAAAGCTTCTATGCTCACACGCCAATCTTACCCGCCGGCTCCCCATTACCTGTCTCTCTGCAATAGAAATGTCGCCAATCCATGCAGCGCAGCGGCGCGATTGCCGAATATTTTCAACGCAGCAAACGCGCGGTTGGTGAGTTGACCGGCGATCTTGCGCGATTTTTCCAAGCCGACGATGGACGGATAGGTGGCTTTTTGGGCGGCAGTGTCCTTGCCGGCCGTTTTGCCGAGTTGCTCGCTCGTTTGCGTGACGTCGAGGATGTCGTCGATGATCTGGAACGCAAGGCCGACGTTGTAGCCGAATTCGGTGAGGGCCTTGAGTTGCGCGGCGGTGCAATTAGCGCTCATGCCGCCCAACCTGACCGAGCAGCAGAGCAACGCAGAAGTTTTGCGTTCGTGGATGTATTTGAGCTGGTCCGCGGAAATCTTTTTGCCCTCGCCTTCGAGGTCGGCGACCTGCCCGGCAATAAGCTGCAACGAACCGGACGCGCGCGCGATTTCAAGGATGACATCCTGATGCGAATAACGCGGCCAGGAACGGCATTGCGCCGCGATTTCGAACGCCTGCGTCAGGAGCGCATCGCCTGCAAGCACGGCGATGCCTTCGCCGAAAACTTTGTGATTGGTGAGCTTGCCGCGGCGATAATCATCGTCGTCCATCGCGGGCAAATCGTCGTGGATGAGCGAATAAGTGTGGATGCATTCGACCGCGCAGGCGAGCGGCAGGGCATCGGCCTGCTTGCCGCCGCAAGCCGCAGCCGCCGCGAGGCAAAGCGCGGGACGCATCCGCTTGCCGCCGGCGAAAAGCGAGTAACGCATCGCCTTGTGGATGGTTGCGGGCGCGGTTGTTTCCGGCGGAAGAAAACGGTCAAGCGCCTGGTTGACGGCGTCGGTGCTGGCGGCCAGAAACGCAGTCAAATCGAACGGCTTTTGCGGCGCGGTCTTCCTGTGTTTCGCGTTGGCAACGGACATGCGCGGTTTGTAAAAGAACCTGCGCCCGGAGGCAAGGGGATTGTTCGTTATATGGTCAAATAGTTAAAAGTTACATTGGACGCTGTTCCAAAACGGGAGCGTTGCTATTTTTTCGGCCATGTAACCCTTGTAACCATGTAACTTTGTAACCATCCTCCACCCAAATCGCCTTGCTCTTTGGATGGGCCAGTTTAAACTGATGCTTGGTCCACCATAACATGACCGAGAAGCGGAAGATTTATTACTTCGACAACAACGCCACCACGCGGGTCGCGCCGGAAGTGATCGCGGCGATGGCCCCGTTTTTCAGCGAGATGTGGGGCAATCCGTCGAGCGCTTACACGTTTGGAAAATCGGTCGCAAACGACATCAAACTGGCGCGCGAAAAAGTCGCCGCGCTCATCCATGCCGACCCGCGGGAGATCATTTTCACCAGTTGCGGCACGGAGAGCAACAACTCCGCCATACATACCGCGCTGATGACGCAACCCGGCAAACGGCATGTCATCACGACGAAGGTCGAGCATTCGGCCAACATCAAGTTCTGCAATTTTCTGCAAAAGCGCGGTTATGAAGTCACCTTTTTGCCAGTTGAACCAGATGGTTCGCTGGACATTCATCTGCTGGAAAAATCCATCCGCCCGGACACCGCGATTGTTTCCGTGATGCTGGCGAACAACGAAACGGGCGTGATTTTTCCGGTCGAAGAAATCGCCGCGATTTGCCGCAGCAAAGGCGTCCTTTGCCACACGGACGCCGTTCAGACGCCCGGCAAGCTCAAGCTGGACGTCGGCGAATTGGGTGTGGATTTCCTTTCGCTTTCAGCGCACAAGCTTCACGCGCCAAAAGGCATCGGGTTGCTTTACGTGAAAAAGCGCGTGAAATATCAACCCTATGTCGTGGGCGGCGGACAGGAACAGGGACGCCGCGGCGGCACGGAGAACGTGCCGTACATCGTGGGATTCGGGCGGGCGGCGGAGCTGGCGATGGAGAGCGTGGCCGAGGAAAACACGCGCGTGCGTGCGTTGCGCGATCGCATGGAAAAAGGCATTCTCAGCACGATTCCAAACACGTTGCGCAACGGCAATCGCGATGCGCGCCTGCCCAATACGAGCAACATCGTTTTTGATTTCGTCGAGGCGGAAGCGATTTTGCTGCTGCTTGACCAGGCCGGGATTTGCGCATCCAGCGGCTCGGCTTGCACAACGGGTTCGCTCGATCCTTCTCATGTTTTGACCGCGATGGGTCTGAGCGCTGCGCGCGCGCGCGCTTCCATCCGGCTCAGCTTGAGCGTTTACAACACGGCCGAGGAAGTGGATTATTTGCTCGCGCATCTTCCGCCGATCATCGCCAAATTGCGCGCCGTCTCGCCACTCACGCCGGCTCACGGAGCGAATGGTAAACCTGTAAAAAGCGCCAGGCATTCCGTCGCGAAATGAGTTGCGAGCGTGGCAGCCTTTTGGCTTTCGCTTGCGTCGCTGACCTGCTACAAACCCGCCATGTCTGAAAAACTCACCATCGGATTCCTGGGCGCCGGCAAAATGGGAACAGCGCTGGCCCGCGGGTTCATCCATGCAGGATTGGTCACGGCGGAACAGATCATCGCCAGCGATCCGTATGAAAATGCGCGCACGGCCTTTGGGCGAGATTGCGGCGCGAAGATCAGCGCCTCCAATCTGGACGTGGTGAAGTTCGCCAAAGTGCTGTTGCTGGCGGTCAAGCCCGACCAGGTTGCCGGAGTGCTGGGGGAAATTCGCGGGCAGTTCACGGAGAAGCATCTGTTGATTTCAATCGCTGCGGGAGTTCCGCTGGCGAAGTTGGAAGGAGGACTTCCGCCGGGCGCGCGCGTGATCCGCGTCATGCCCAACACGCCTGCGTTGGTGGGAGAATCGGCGACGGCGTATGCGATGGGCAAAGCCACGTTGCCCGAAGACGCGCAGCTTGCGCAGAAACTTTTTTCCGCGGTGGGCATTTCGTTTTCGGTGAAGGAATCGCTGCTGGATGCAGTGACGGGATTGAGCGGCAGCGGACCGGCGTATGTCTATTTGATGATCGAGGGGCTGAGCGACGGCGGCGTGGCGGCGGGATTGCCGCGCGATGTGGCGACGAAATTGGCGGCGCAAACCGTGTTGGGCAGCGCGAAGATGGTGCTTGAGACGGGCCAGCATCCCGGCGCGTTGAAGGACATGGTGACCAGCCCGGGGGGAACGACGATTGAAGGATTGCATGAATTGGAAAAAGGCAAAGTGCGCGGCTCGTTGATGAACGCTGTCCGCGCCGCAACGGAAAAATCGAAGAAATTGGGACAGTCGTGATGATGCGATTTGAGATTTCAGATTTGAAATTTAAAATTTAAAATTTGAAATTTGAAATTTGAAATTTCAGATTTGAGATCTCAGATTTGGAAACCGCATGGAGTCATGAAGTTGTTGCGGGAATCAGAGGCAAGCAAACAAACTAAATCAACAAAATCGTAACCAATATAGAAAGGAACACGCTTATGACCTATCAACGCTTCGAAGATTTGCCTGTGTGGCAAAAGGCCATCGAACTGGCGGAGCAGGTCTATGATCTGACTGAATCGGATGGGTTTAAGTGTTCCTACAGCTTGCGCGACCAAATCGAACGCGCAGCTATTTCAGTGTCGAATAATATCGCCGAAGGATTTGAACGCGGCACGACGAACGAGTTGCTCGCGTTTCTCTATGTGGCGCGCGGCAGTGCCGGCGAGGTGCGTTCGATGCTTTGCTTCATGGAACGGCGCAAGGCATTTCAGAATTTCAGATCTCAAATCTCAAATTTGAAATCGACGGCTGAAGCCTGCTCGCGCCAATTGCGCGGCTGGGCGGCTTCACTGCAGGACTCGGAAATCAAAGGTGTGCGACACCTGAACCGCGCGGCGCTGAAGGCAAAGGAACAAAAGGAAAAAGCCGCGGCATTGCAAAAACGATTGCTGGCCATGCTTCCCGCCGACCATCCTTTGCGCAAAAACGCCAGCGAATGAATTTGCAACTGGAAACCAACAAACCATGAGCTTCCCGTCACCCACTCCCAAGCAGGCGCGCGTGCTCTGGTTTTGTCTCACGTCGCTGGCGCTGGCCATCCTGCTGGTGTTGGCCGGGCTTTTCGTTTGGGGACTCGGCTGGGTGTTGCACAAACTTTCGGCAATCCTCATGCCGATGGCTCTCGCTTTGATTCTGGCCTACATCCTTGATCCCGTAGTGGGTTTTTTCGAACGCAAACACCTGCCGCGTCTCTGGTCGGTGTGCCTGGTTTTCGTGCTCGCCGCATTGATGCTGTCGGCGGTGCTCGGCTCGGTCCTGCCGGGTTTGAAACACGAAAGCCGGAAATTGATCGACGATTTGCCCAAAACCAGCGCCGTGATTCGCGGCAAGGTGGACGCTTTTCTCAACAGCACCACGTTGGGCAAGGAATTTCGCGACGCGCTTTCTTTCGCCGCTCGTCAAACCGCGCAAACACCGCCGAACTCCGCATCCAGCGCCAAACCTCCCGAACTTGTGCCGGACACCAATGCGGTCGCCAATGCCACGCCAAACACAAATGACGTGAGCGCGCCGATTGCTACGAGCGGAACAGAACCGGCGCTTTCGAACAAGACCGTTCTGCCTGGGCTGACCGGCGCGCTGGTTTTCGTCACGAAATGGTTTTACGCGCAATTGAGCAAGATTTCCACCTGGGCGGAATTTCTGATCGGTTTCATCCTGGTGCCCGTTTATCTTTTTTATTTCCTGCTGGAAAAGGAAGCCATCACGAACCGTTGGACGAATTATCTGCCGCTTCGTCCATCGCGGGCGAAGGATGAAACCGTTTTCGTACTGCGCGAGATCAATAATTGCATGATCGTCTTTTTTCGTGGTCAGGTGCTGGTCGCGTTGTGCGTGGGGGCGTTGCTCGCCGCCGGATACACGTTCATGGGATTGAATTACGCGGTGTTGCTCGGGCTGGTCGCCGCTGTGCTGGGCATTGTGCCATATCTGGGGACCATCACGAGTCTTGTGCTCGCGCTGACGGTGGCGGGCGTGCAGTTCCAGGATTGGACGCATCCGCTCTGCGTTCTTGCGCTGGCTGCGGCGGTGAAGTTGCTGGAAGATTTCATCATCAGCCCGCGCATCATCGGCGAACGCTCGGGGCTGCATCCGTTGACCATCATTCTCGCGGTGCTCATCGGCACCACGCTGCTGGGCGGATTCATCGGCGCGCTGCTGGCGATTCCATTGACGGCCGCGCTGCGCACATTGATGTTCCGTTACGTTTGGGTGCGCGAACATCCGAGGACGAAGTCGTCTGAACACCGAAAAGAATTGGAGCACACGCTGACATAAGGGAGCGCCAAACTTTTTCGCTGCGCCGAATCCTTCCTTGCGCGCAAGCGCATGATTTGATACCAATGAAAGAGGGACGCGGGTGTGGTTCAATGGTAGAACGTGGGCTTCCCAAGCCTGAAACGAGGGTTCGATTCCCTTCACCCGCTCCATCATTACCAGCCGTTTGCAAATCAGTGCAGTAACAGTGTAGCAAAACACGGTTGGGTCTGCGAGTTCCTTGCCTCGCGAGAGCGGTACGCAGAGAGCACGACATGAACACAGGAACACAGAAACGCACGGGGACATCAGGTCGGCTGTGGCTTTTCCGCATAGCAGCAGCAGTCCTACTCCCGATGCTAATGCTCGGGGCTCTGGAAATCGCGTTGCGGTTGGGCGGCTATGGTTATCGGACGACCTTTTTTCGGCCGTATCGGATCGGAGGGGAGGACTTCCTGGTTGAGAACGAGAAAGTGGGGCTTCGGTTTTTTCCACCTGAACTGGTTCG
>DASRBR010000022.1:0-4313 GCA_035653495.1 Verrucomicrobiia bacterium | reverse complement strand
TGGGCGCATCACGGTGGCATGGCCTTGCGCGATCAATTCCTGCGTCCCCGCTTTCAAGGGCGTGATCAACACGTCCTGCACGCATGCGCTGATGGTCTTTCCGTCATGCTCGATGTTCCCGATCTGCAGCCCCATTGGCATCTGCTCGGAAAAAATGAACTCGCCGGAGATGTGCGGCTGAAACAATCCTCCCACTCCGCCCCCCGCGCCCAACGGCCAAAGAATGGGAATCTTCAACAACTGGCCCACATAACAATCTTCCTTGGGCAATTCAACCAGCACGGTCGGCGGTTCGGTTGTGTTGGTTGTTCCGGCGGGAACGACAGTGAGCGTCGCGGCGGGGACTTTGACCGGTTTGCCGTAAGCCATCAGGTCATAACCGGGGATCGTGAACGTGCCGCTGTTCGTGACGGTCATTCGATAGATCACGGTCGTCTGCGGACGCAATTTCGTTCCGCCCGTGCGTTGATAAGTCTGGCCGCGACCGCCCTGATGCAATTCCAGCCCCTTCGGCGCGGGCAATTTGTCCGGCATGGTGAGCGATTCATCCAGCGCCGAAACCGTCACGCGATAAACCACGCGTCCGCCCACTGTCGCAACCGGCGGATCAAATTCCGTGCGCGCCTCGACCGGCGAATCAATGTCGAACGACGCCGCGGACGACACCAACATGTCGAACGGGTCCGGTTCGGATTGAGGCAGGCGGATGGGAGTGTTGTTGATGGTGAAGGTGTTGCCAGGCTGGGGCAATCTGTGGACGCTGGGCGTCACGGGCCCGTTGGTTTTTTGGGATTGCAGGGCAAAAACCGGGATTGCCAAAAATAGGATGCTGGACAAAACGAGCAGGCCAGCCATCGAACGAATGCCGCGGGCATTGGCCGTCAAACTCTTCCAGTTTTGCAAAATTTCCATCATTGTCCTGCGCACGATTTCGACAATCGCCGCGCCTAAAGATTTACCCTTTAATGCGGAGCGAGTCCAGCGGCTTGGCGTCAGTTTCAGCCCGGGAACATCAACATTTCCGCAATTGAGCGTTCGATGTTTCATTCCTTTGGGTCATCCGACTGACTGCGAATAATTTTTTTTCCAAATAGAGTGTTTTGCCGTGGCCTGACTGCAACCAGGTGAAACAAGGTGCAACGAAACGCGTGGAAATCCCCGCAGACCGCTCGCGTAAGGTCGCCGAAAAAGCCAGTTTTCAGCCCTTCCGCTCCGATTTTTTTCCCTGATAGCTGAAACCAGGTGAAACAAGCTGAAACGAGGTGAAACACCCGGTAGGGACGCGCTGCTGCGCGTCCGCCGAACGCGAGGATGGAGGATAGAGGATAGAAGATAGCCAAAGGCAAGCTGTCCGCGCTCCTGTGCGCTCTCGGATTATCCGACACAAGCCGACACATCCGGCCCAAAGCACCTTTCGGCACCTGAATCTCACGTTGCCAACTCGAGATTTCGCGTTCATGATGCCTCTTCTGATTTTTCCCAGTAGCTGGAACGAGGTGGAACAAGATGGAACATCTGGTCAAAATTCCGCGTCCCAAGGCATTTCGTACCGATTGGTTTGACCGAACTTCTCGCGGACAAGGCTGTCCGCGCTCCGGCGCTTGGGGATATCCGACGTTATCCGACACAAGGCGATACACAGGTCGGAACGGTTACATGGTTAAATGGTTACATCGTTAAAACAACCCCCACGCGGACAATGCTCACCTCCGCCAAGGCTTCGGCGACCTACTTCCGGGCACCGTCGAATCCAATTAGGCACGCACGAGCCTAAACGGCCCCAACCCGGAACCCGGAACTCAGAACCCGGAACCGTTGGCGCGCATCCGATTCAATTTTCAAAGAACATCCCATCCGCCGTCGCCAGTTTGGCTATGGCGGATTTTCACCCGGACTGTCCGAGGCAACCCCGTCACATGCAAAAAGGATAACATGTTCTTTTTGGAAAGCAAGCAAAACTTATCAGCACAGCTGTGAATGGCACTGCCAGCATGGTATCAATAGTTTAGCTGAAGCGTGGGTTCCGAACGCGCAACTGGCTTTGGCTCTCACCTGACGCCCGTCCTATCGGTCCCATTCGTCCCATCAGAAGCGCGGACGAACGTAGCTGAAAGGTCAGTTTTCAGCCTTTTTCCCGAACCAGATTCAGCAGGTGCAAAATGAGCAACCCGGCCATGGTGATGCCGGCGTAACGGTGCGTGAGATAGAGGATGTGCTGGCCGGGTGTGCCGAAAATAGGCGTCATCGGCACGACGCCCGTGAGGATGACCACAAGGCCGCAAAGAAGAATCAGCCAGAGCAGGGTTTTGGTGACGCAGCTTCGTTGGCCGCACGCACAGCCGAAACGGTTGCGGTCGCTCCACGTGAGTGAGACGAGCGCCAAACCGATGGCAAACACCGGCGCGGCGGAAACGTGCAGCATCAATGTCCAATGTGTCATCGGCGCATGACCGGTCGCGAAGGTGAGAATGCCGGTCGCCGCCAGCACCAGCGCGCTGATCGCCATCAAAAAATAGGCGAACTTGCCCAGCTTGCTGATGGGCAGTTCCGCCGCAGCTGAAGGCGCTTGCGATTGGGATTGCGATGGGTTCGTGGCCATTATTTTTCCCGGTTGAAAGAATTTTGCTTCGCGCGCGCACGCCCGGTGATCGCGCCGACCCCCAGCACGCCAAAACTCACCAGCACGGCCAGCACGACGAACGCCGCGCTGAAACAGATCACCTTGAGCCACGGACGGAACAGGAACGAATAGGCGAACGTGGCGAACACGGCTTTATTATCGCCGCGCAATTCCCACATCTGGTGCGTCACGCTTTGTGAAAGCTTGACCGGGCCGCGAGCGGCGATTGCGCCGAGGTAAATCGGCGCGTGGTCGGAATGGCATTCGTCGCAACCCCGCGCGCCCAATGCCTGCCGCGCCGGGCGAACATCATGCGCCAATGCCCATGCGTAAGGCTTGGCGGCATCGTTTTCGGAAGATTTCAACGCCCCGCCTTCGAGCCGATACATTTTGCCAGACGCGATGAACACCGGTTCGTCCTTCGTTTTGTCCGACGAAAGTTTTTCCAGCGCGTTCTGGATTTGTTCGCTGGTCAGCGGCTTGGAGTTATATGGGTCGCGTTGGACTTCGTCGCTTGACGGCGTGGGGAAGCGCACGGTTTTGGCGACTTCCTCGGGCAGCATTGGTTTGATCTTGCCGTCCTTGCTGATGCGGCCCCAATAGCTTGGCCAAACCATCTTGAACGGCGCGACGCGGCCATTGCCGTCGCGCAAGAAGACCGGCTCGACGATGACCGGCGCCATGTTTTCGCCGCGCTCGGGTCCGGGCAAACCGAGCTTGTGCGCCATGGAGGTGTGCGCCACCTGTTCGTCCATGCCGGGCATCGGGCCGGAATGACACGCGGTGCAGGTCAAACGTTCGAGATGAACGGGCGGAAAACCTTTGTGGATGGGCCGGGGCGAACCGAGACGGCCCGTCGGCGCGAGAGCCGTGCCGGCGATTTGCGTGTCTTGCGAACCCATGTGACAACCGCGGCAGGAAAGCGTCTCAATTCTGCCCTGTTCAGCCTTGAGTTGCTTCTCGGCGATGGGCTTTGCTTTTTCCTCCGTGAGGGTGGCGTCGTCGCGCAGCAACATTTTCACGCGCAGGGCGATCATGTCGCTCGAAATGGTGCGGTCCTTCACTTCGCCTTCGTAACCGCGCACGATCATGTGGTCCACGCCGTTGCGATGGCAATCGGTGCAGGTCATGCCCGCGCGCAGGTGAACATCACCGTCGGAATGCCATGCAAGATCGGCGTCATGCGTGGTGCTCGAATGGCAATAATAACAGGCGTTGGCGGACGATTTTTTGGACATTTGCAAAAGCACGTTGTTCTCGGCGTCGAAACGGTCGCGTTCGTATTTGATGGCGGGAACGTTCGTTGGCGGCGGCGAGTTGGTGGAACGCCAGGAATCAGCAAGAGATTTTGCGGTGCGAAAACCGGAAATCGTTCCCAAGCCTTCGGCAACGGTGGTGGCCCATTTGAAATCTTGCGCCTTTAACGCGTTAAACCGCGGTTCGTAAGTGTAGCGTCCGCTGGTGTCGTGGCAGATGAGGCAATCCACCTGCAGTGTGCCGGTGACGAGCATGCGGCGCGTGTTCGGGTCTTTGGCATCCAATTTGTCCGGTTCGCCCACGCCGCCGCCGGGCAGATGCCGCGCGAACATTGCGACAAAATCAAAATCGCTCATGCCGATGTCGCGCGGGCTGAAAGTGCCGGGCCAGCCGCGATACGATAGCGGGATTTGCGTGTGTGTGGCGGGGTCGGTGA
>DASRBR010000021.1:0-15663 GCA_035653495.1 Verrucomicrobiia bacterium | reverse complement strand
CTGTTGGTGTCAGCGGCTGTGACCAGCGCCGGAGCGCCCTGAACATCGCTGGTCGCCAGGGTTTCACCGTTCACAAAGTTGGTGTATTCGGCGGTGAAAACAGGGTTTGTCTCGCCGTAAGCACGGGAGAAACTGTCCGCTGTGACGGTCAGCGCGGCAGGGCCAACAGTCAAGGAACCACTATTGTAAGTGATGGAGTAATTCGTGGAATTGAACGTTCCGCCGGTCGCAGCGCTGGCGGTGATTGTGTAAGGCGAACCGGAAACCGGGGCATTGGAAGCGCCGCCATTGCCGCTGACCGCAAGCGTGACAGAGCCGATGGTGTCACCGTTTTGCAGGCCGCTGCTGGTGAAGTTGGTGCTGCCGCTGCCAAAGGTCACTGTCTGGCCGTAGGTCTTGGACTGATTATTTGCCGTGATTGTCAGGGCGGCCTGGGTGATGTTCACCGAACCACTCGCGCCAGACAGGGTGTAATCGCCCGCGGAATTATTTCCCAAGGCCAGGGTTCCGAAAGAGGATATCGCCTCCGCGCCCAGATTGGCTGAGGCCAGTGTTCCGCTGCCGGAAGCCACGTTCACGGAGTCACCGCCGATCGCGTTGGCGACGGACAAAATGCCCGCAGCAGCCGTGGTCGTACCGTCGTACGGACGGGTTCCAACCAAAGAAACCGGCAATGCCGTGATGCTTGCAACCTGGGCGACGGGAACGCCCATGGAATAATCGTCGATATCGGTTCCGGTCAATGACAGCCCGCTGGTGTCGAAGGTCACCATGTTAGCGGTTGAAACATCCTTGCTGTTGTAAGCCGCAGCAGAGACGGACCCGCTCAAGCTCACCGAGTCGCCGGAATAAGGTGCGCCGTCAGAAGTCGAGCCGGTCCCGACATTCTCGGCGCCCATCAAGGCGGCCGCGCCGCCGACGGATGCTGTCGTGGTGCCATCATAGACTTTGCTGGGAGGCACAGATAGTGTTCCAGCCACGCTCAGCGGCTTCGGAGTGATGGTGGCAGGGTACGAAATACCATTCGTAAGCACATAATTGGCGGCGTTCGCGCCGGTCAGGCTCAAGCCCGTGATGGTCACGTTGGTGGCCGTCGAAACATCTTTGCTGTTGTAAGTGCCGACAGGCGTGCCCGCGAGGCTCACAGAATCGCCGGCGAATGGCAGGCCGTCACTGCAAGTCCCGCTGCCGAACGCTTCCGTCGCGCCCAATGAAACAGTGCCGTTGAGAACCGCGGCAGTCGTCCCGTCGTAAGTCTTGTTCGTCACCGTGAGGCCGGTGATGCTCAGCGCCTTTGGAGTGTTGGACAATGTCGCCGAAGAACTGCCCACCACGCCGGCGTTGTTATAGGCCAGCGCATAGACGCCGACGCCGCCAGTGCGGTTCGTGATGAAAGTGGAACCATTTTCGCCGGGGATGGCAATGTCGCCCCCATCGGAACCGGCCCAATTGTTCGTGTAATTGTCGGCGTTGTCATACGCGCCGCCAGCGTAAAGGTTGTTGAAATACAGGTTGTAGTTGTCACCGCCCGTGCTGTTGTTGTTAAAGAGATTGACTGCACTTGGACTTCCAGCGGCTGAGAATGTGCCGGAGTAAGTCGAAATCGAGCCGCCACAAGGCTGCACCAGCAAGTTGTAACTGGCCGGACTGCCGGGTCCGACGACGACTGTCACGCGCAAGCCGTTCTGGGTATAGCCGACGCTCGTCGTATGGTTTCCGGTGCTGTCGGTGTAGCTGTAATTGGCCGCGCCGCCCTGGAAATAAAACGAGAACAGGAAGTTGGCCCCTGAATGGAGGGAGAAACCGCATTGCACTCCGTTGACGATAAAACCGTTGTCCATGTCGATCTGGAAGACCTGGCCATTGGTGAGCGCGGATGGGAAGTTGCGGCTGAGCGATTCGCCGGACCCGCTGGTGCTGTAAAGACCCCAGGAATTTCCGCTTGGCGTGTTGATATCGCCATAATTCCCAAAGCTGTTGCAGTTCGGATTGCCGTTGTTGTTGTCGGTTGAAGTGCCGAGAAAAGTGCCGCCGCCAGCCGAGCCGACGGTCCAGGCATTGCCCCAACCGGCGTTGGAATGCTGCAGCCAATAGTAAGAATCGCCATTGCCGCTACCTGCGACTGTGAACACGGCGTTCTGTCCGTAGCAAGCCGTCTGGCTCGACGGCTGTGTCGTAATGGTCGGTCCTGTGGAGTTGACCGCCAAATCAATATGGCCGCCTGGTCCGGCCGTGGTGACAATCGTTGCGATGCATCCCGCCGCGATTCCCGACCCGGTGATTGTCGGAGCGGAATATGCCGCACCGGTTAATGTCCCGGCGCAGCTTACCAACCGGTAAGTTCCCACCCCTAACGCACTGCCGGTGATGTTCACCGAAATTGTATTGTTATTAAGGGTAAGATTTGCGGAGGAGCCTGAGACGCTGATCTGTCCGACGGTGCTGCTCGTGCCATTTGCCTGGAAGGAAAGCGGCGCGCCGGAATTGAGAGTGACAGTTTTGCCAGTCGCGTTGATGGTGGCTGTGCCCGAAGAACTGCTGGCGACCAGCGTCTGCACCGGGCTGGAACCTGTCAGCGTGATACCGGCAGCGGACACATCAAGTGTCGCACCACTGGCAAGGCTGATCTGCGGCGTTTGCGATATGGATCCGGTCGCACCCAATTTGAGTGTGCCGCTTTTGACAGTGGTGTTGCCGGTATAAGTGTTGGTGCCGTTCAAAGTAAGCACCCCGCCGCTGCCGCTGTCGCTCAAGGTCAATTGCCCGCCACTGCTGACCAAGGCGGAGGCATACGTGATACCGCGGCTGTTCAAATCAATGATGTATTGTTGATTGGCTGCGGTGCTCATGCGGCCGGAATAGTCGTGACTGTTATTGGCAGAGTACTGGAGGGTGCCGCCGCTCATGATCAGCGTGCCGGCCACGGTATCCGATTGCTTGCCCAAGGGACCGCTACTGTTCACAGTTTCAGAGTGGTTCAGGTTCAATATCCCGCCGCTGTTTGTAGTAACTCCAGTGTAGGTGTTTGCGCCGCTCAAAGTGAGTGTGCCGGAGCCTGCCGAGGTGATCGTGCCCGCGCCGGAGATGACACCGCTCAAGTTCTGGCTGGCGGAACTGTTATAGATGAAATTACCCCTGGTCATTATGTTCCCGGCGTAGGCACCCCCGTTTAACTTGCCAGTGCCCCCGATGGTCAAGTTTCCAAGGCCGTTGGTAAGAGCGCCGGTGAAAGTGTTCGCGCCGGTCAACGTCCAAGTCGCCGTCGTGCCAGTTTTATTCGTGAAAGTCAGGTTCGCCGATCCGCTGATGGGGCCTGAAACAGTGATGGCACCGGCGATGTTTTCCACTTCCACGTAACCCGAGGAGCCGAGCGCCCATGGGCCGCTGAAGGTGACGCCTGCGGTGTTCCCTGCGTAAGTTTCAATAGCGTTCGCAAGATGCGTCATGGCATTGGGGATATTGTACGCGGCGGTATCCGCGGGTTGAATAAATCCCGCCACCTGCCACGTAATCGTGCCCGTGCCGAAAGCCGCGTTATTGCCGAAGCTGATACCGCCACCACCACCAATATCAAAACCGCCGGTATATGTATTGGCCCCATAAAGATAAAGCCCGCCGCTGCCTTGCGATTGAATAGGGCCTGTTCCCGCCAGGATGCATTGGATGATGGTTGGGTCACCGTCACTGCCGCCTGTGTCGAACGCGCAGATAGTGTTCGAGAGAATCAAAGCACCCGTTCCATTGATCACCACGTTGTAGCCTGGAGGGTTGAGCGGCCCGTTATAGATGCCCCCGATGATGATGTTGGAGGAATTCACACTCACAGCAAACTGGCCTGCAACAGTTGTCGAACCGGCGCAAAAACAAGCGGCAGCGCTCTGTGGCCAAGTCGTAGGAGAAGCAGTTTGGCTGGAAGTCGAACTCCACTGGGAACTCGTGGTGGTCCAGGTGCCCGTCAGGTTGTTCGTGGCTGCAGTGCTGGTTCCTTCCGGGTCCCAGTAATATACAGTAGCCAGGCCGTTGGAGGCGAAAGAGAGGACCAGCAAAGAGACACATAGTCTTAGCGTGTTTAGGATGGGTTTTTTCACGGGGTTTGTTGTTTAAGGTTTTTGGGTTCTGAGTAAGTCCAATTTTCCGGCTTTCAGTTATTCATAAGAAAATCATGGGTGGTTGAATATGTTGAGCATGGATATAAAACGCGTGTTCGCAGCAAATCGGCATCTAAATGGATTTTTTAAACGGCCTTGTCTTGTACGCAACAACGCCTCACGGACACCCTAATGTTCTTGAGGCAAGGGGCATTTATTTCAGAACGGTTCCGAAAAGTCAATAACCTATTTTGGAAGATTCGCGGGACTAATTAGTTACTGCGGGCTACTCTGGTCTGCGAAGCCCTCACCGGCTTTGGGAATTCTCCATTGCCAATTACGACAACCCTCTCACATGCCAGCCGCTGCGGTACTTGCGGCGAATGTAATGATTCGCCTCGGCGAGATTGAATTTAAGTTTTTGCGGGTTCCACTGAAGCGTTGTTTGGGGAAAACGCACTGCCACACTGCCGAGCAGCACCGATTCCGTAAGCGGGCCGGCGTAATCGAAGTTTGCCGACGTTTTTCCTTCGCCCAAACACGCGTCCACGAACGAGCCCCAATGACTTACTTCCTCGACCATGGGCGGCTTGAACTTGTCGAACTTCGAGCCCGGATACAATTGCGCAGGCGCAATGTGCGGCAAAACCATTACGCCATCGGTGCCAATGAACATCGACCCGATGCCGGGCAACTCGTCGCCTTCCATCAATTTCACCACGTCGGCAGGCGGCTTTGAATTGCCGTCGTACCAGGTGACCGGAAGCGTCGTGTCTGCAGTGAATGCGGTGCCGGGAAAAAGATAATGGATTTTGGAATCCAGCGCCCAATTCCATTGGTTCGGCTCGGGACCTTCGGAACGCACCGTCAGCGGCGCTGTCAATTCAAGCGACATGAACACCGGGTCGAAGATGTGGCAGCCCATGTCCCCGAAAGTGCCGGTGCCGAAATCCAGCCGCTTGCGCCAGTTCATCGGATGATAATATTTGTCGCCGATGAAAGGGCGTTTTGCGCAAACGCCCAGCCAAAGGTTCCAATCAAGATTGGGTGGAACGGGGTCGGAGCGGTCCGGTTTTGGCGTGGGATCGCCCCAGGCTTTCGAGCACCACGAATGCACTTCCTTCACCTTTCCAATCGTTCCATCGCGAACCATCTTCACGGCGGTGCGATAGATCCTGGACGAATGGATCTGGATGCCCATTTGCGTGACCACTTTTTCCTTGCGCGCGGTTTCCGTCATGCGCCGCACTTCGAAAAGGTCGTGCGCGAGAGGTTTCTGGCCGTAAATATTTTTTCCAAGATGCATCGCGCTCACGGCGATCGGTGCGTGCATGTGGTCCGGCACGGAAACGTTCACCGAATCGATGTTCTTCGCCTCCTTGTCGAGCAGCTGTCGCCAGTCCTGATAAACGCGGATGTCGGGAAATTTTTTGCGGGCTTCGAGCGTGCGGTCGGTGTCCACGTCGCAAATGGCGACGAGCTTGAGCCGTGGAACCCTGGTAAGCTCGGTGATATCGCTCCAGGCCTGGCCGCCGGAGCCGAAGCTGGCATGGCGCACCACGCCATTGGGCGATTGCGCCATCAGGCCGCGTGTGATGAACGGCGCGCCGACGGCTGCTGTGCCAATGGTTTTGAGAAACGAACGACGTGAGAATTGGGCTTTCATTTTCGAAGATGCTTTGCAACGCGCGTGAAAACCGTCAAGAAGAAATGCCGCGAGGCCAACGCTGGTTTGATGAGAATGGGAGTTGATTCCCGGGTGGTGAGGTGTTCAACACTTTCTTTCCCCCTCACCCCGGCCCTCTCCCTTGGGGAGAGGGAGAGCCGTTCCCAGCCCTGGTTGCAATCCGAAGCGCTGGATAATGCAAACGCGGCCAAATGGTGCTTCCCTCTCCTCGGGGAGGGATAGGGTGAGGGGGACCACGATTTGAACCAACCAATCACGTGTTCCGGTACACGGTCAATTTGCTCGTTCAGGCCCATGGACCGATCGACGTTTGGGCTTTATAATTTTCTACAGAGCAGGCTGGTACCTTACTGCGTGAAGCTGGGTTTTTCGGCAAGCAAAAGCCAATAGAGGTTCAGCGCGCGCATCATGTCCACCAACCCCTCAAACTTGACCGGCTTCACGAGATACGTGTTCGCGCCGAGTTCGTAGGCGCGGTTAATGTCCGGATCTTCTTTTGAAGATGTCAGCACGACGATGGGCAGGCGTTTAAGCCCGGGTTGCTCGCGGACCCAGGAGATGACTTCAAAGCCGTTTTTACGCGGCATCTTGAGGTCGAGCAGAAGCAATTGCGGAAGGGGATGCTTTTCGCGGTCGCAGTAGCACTCTTCGCCGCGCAGATAGGAGATGGCATCCTCGCCATCGCGAACACGAAAAATGGGATTGATGACCTGGGCTTGGCGGAACGCGCGCTCCAAAAAGAACACGTCGTTCTCATCATCTTCAGCCACCAGCACGAGGCTTACTTTGATCACGCTCATGGATAATCATTAACGTCAAAGGTTTGCAAGGTAAAATGATTTTCTCCCCGCATCGAAAGAAATTGGAAGTGTCCTAATGTGGTGGAACGGCCAACTTGCTGCTCTATTGAAACCTTTTGTTGCCTGATGGGAAAAGATTGGAACGATGGTTGCAGTTTGTGGAGCGCACGCGTCCCGCGTGCCCGTTCGGCGTCTCGCCGAACGGAAAGGAATTAAGAAGCGCCCGGTGAGACGCCGGGCGCGGCAACCGAGGTCCTTCCGGACGGGCAATACGCGCTCCCCAAACTGCTACCGTTGTTACATTCCTGACCCGTCGGTTAAAAATGTTTTCTACAAGGCAGTTAGTAGCCTGTTCCACCCGAAAATCAATTGTGTCCTAATGCTTTTTTATGGCTACAGTTCAACTTAAACCGCGCTAACATAACGGGAAGAACGCACGCTGAAGCGTGGACACCGAACCGATTTAAGTATGAATGGACCGGTTCAAAAAAAAAGACCGGCATCACTCGATGCCGGTCAAACCACAATACTTCAACTACCCTATCAACCGTGATTAATTTATGCTGTCACCGAAATGTTGGCCTGTCGTCCAGTTCCTGAAGGAGATGTAGGCAAAAACCTTACTTACGAGGCTTTCATGGGCATATTGTGTGGGCGTTCTTTGCAATGAGTTGATAATGAACTGTTTAAGCGTTCGACAATCTTTTGTTTGCTCTCGTATTTTCTTTGGCTACACGGGAAGAAAAGCAAGGGCAGAAGTTCCCGATGTGTAACTTTTGGCGCACCGAACCGGTCATTAAAAATAAATGATGCGGTAGGGCCGACATTGGAACACACTAGGAGAAATGTCTGAGTCGGGTTTTGACATGTCGGCCTGCCTGGAACGCGTCCGCAAAGGGGATGAGGATGCTGCGCGCCAGTTGTTTCACCATCTGTATCCGTTGGTGATCAAAGTGGTCCGCTCGCATCTGCCCCGCCGGATGGATGAGGAAGACCTCATTCAAACCGTGTATATGAAAGTGTTTGCAAATTTGAACCAGTATTCGGGTTTGGCGCCGTTGGAGCATTGGGTCTCCCGCATCGCGGTGAACACCTGCATCAAGGCGTTGCGCGCGGAGAAGGCCCGGCCCGAATTGCGTTGGGCAGACCTGGGCGAAGAGGAAACCGAGGTGTTGGACTGGCTGGCGAGCACCGATGATGACTTGCGGCCAGATCGGAACCTTGCCTCGCGCGAACTGGTCGAAAAACTGCTTGGACAACTCAAGCCGAAGGACCGGCTGGTCATCAATCTGATGACGCTCGAAGGCCGGTCGATTGAGGAAGTGCGGGAAATCACCGGCTGGAACCAGTCGGTGATCAAAGTCCGGGCGTTTCGCGCGCGGGCCAAGTTGCGCAAAATGCTTAAGGCATTGATGAAAGAGTGATGTTATGAACAACCCAGATGGACAATTGAATCGGTTGCTGAAATCGGCCGCGGCTGCCCCCAAGGCGCCGTCCGGTGCGGCAGCGTTTGTGCTCGAAGCTCGCGTGCTGGCGCGATGGCGGGCTTCACGCGTGAACGAAGACGAGGGCGACTTTTTGGTGGCGTGGTTTCGGCGCGCGGCCATTTGCGGTTGCGTGCTGGCGATCGCCAGTTTGGCGTGGGTGCACCAGGAAAGCACTGATTTTGGCGGCGGCGCGATGGCGGTGGCCGACTCGGCCATGCAAATGGGGGTCGAGCCATGACCGAACCGATGCGCTGGCGGATGTTCGGCTACATGGCGGCATTGTTTGTTGCGGGTGCAATCACCGGCGCGGCAGTGATGTCGCATCTGGTCACGTCCAAGCAAAGTTTGAAGGTGGGGCGTTCCGGTGAAATCGAAGGACTGATCCGGCAAAAGCTGATGATTGAGCTCGAACTGACGCCGGAACAAAGGCAGAAGTTCGATCCCATTTTCAAAAAAACCGCCGACGAGATGGAAGCCAGCCATGTCGATTGCCTCAAGCGAATTTGCACCGCGCTGGACAACATGCACGCTGAAATCCGCCCGACCCTGACTCCCGCACAACTCGATAAACTCAAGCAGATCGAGGCGGAGCGCCGCGTGATGATGCGCAAAAAATATAATTATCCGCCGGACGGCACGAATGCCTGCATTCAATGGTAACGCAGACATTCTTGTCTGCTCTGTAGAAAAGATGCTTGGCGCGTGGGACAAGAATGAAACTGGGATGGGAATTGGGGAGCGCACGCGTCCCGCGTGCCCCGTTTGGCGTCTCGCCGAACGGAAAGGAGTTAAGAAGCGCCCGGCGAGACGCCAGGCGCGGCAACCGAGGTCCTTCCGGACGGGCAATACGCGCTCCCCAAACTGCTACCGTTGTTACATTCCTGGCCCATCGGTTAAATGCCTGCGCTACGAATGGGTCGCGTTAAGTTGATGCCGCACAAAACAGAGGTCTTGACCACGCATACGCCCGCGCTTTTCCAGGCTGCGGTCAGGCGCGCCGCAGAATTGTTGCGCGCAGGCGAAGTCGTGGCATTGCCGACGGAAACTGTTTATGGCCTTGCCGCAAACGCACTCGACCCTCAAGCCGTTGCGCGGATTTATGAAATCAAGGGCCGGCCCGCGCACAATCCCATCATCGTGCACATTGCGGACATCGAGTTGGCGCGACGTTGCGTTGCGGAATGGCCGAAATCTGCCGAATTGCTTGCGCGCGCGTTTTGGCCGGGACCGCTCACGCTCGTCTTGCCGCGCTCGGAAAAAATTCCCGACATCGTCACTGCCGGCGGACGGACAGTTGGCGTGCGCTGCCCGAGTCATCCGTTCATGCAGGCCGTGATCCGCGAATGCGGTTTTCCGCTGGCTGCGCCCAGCGCAAATCCATCCAATGAACTTTCTCCAACCAACGCGGCGCACGTGAGCAAAAGATTGGGCGGCAAAATTCCATTGATCGTCGATGGCGGGCAATCGCAGGTCGGGATAGAATCCACCGTGCTCGATTTGAGCGTCGAGCCTGCGCGGGTGTTAAGGCCGGGAATCATCAACGAGGAATCTTTGCGCGCGGCGCTGGGCGATTGCGGATTGTCCCGATGCATCGGGACGAATCGCGGATTGGAAGAAGGCGCCGCGAAGGTGCTGAAGAGCCCTGGGCGATTGCCCAGGCATTATTCGCCGCGGGCGAAATTGGAGATCCTTTCCTGGCGCGACACGGCGGATTTGCGTTCCAAAATAAAAGCTCCAAAATCGAAATTGGCCGCCATTCACGTGATCGCGCACACCGTGATTCCATCACATGAAGATTTCGGGCGCGTGAGCGTGATCCCGCACGATGCCGAGGCATTTGCGCGGGCGATTTACGCGGAGTTGCACCAATGCGATCAACTTGGCGCGGAACGGATCATTGTGGAAGCGTTGCCGGAAACCAGTGAATGGCACGCCATCAACGACCGTCTGAAACGAGCAGCAGGCTGATGCCCATGAATTGTGAATTTCATAACGTAACCAGGACGGAAAATCGGACTCTTCAGAATTGGAACAGAAGCGAACCTGACTCATGCGATTGTTTGACGAATCACGACGAATCAAGCACTCTTCGGGCCTGATGGCATCGAAGCGAATCCTTTGTCTCTTATTGGCCTGCGGCGCGGCGCTGCTCGCGAACGCGCAGACAACCAACACGAACCAACCACAATCCACCGGCCAAACGCCTGCACCCGCCCAGGCCGCATCCACCAATCTGTCCCCGGAGGCGTTGGAACCGCCGCACCTGCGCAAGACCCGGTTGATGTCGCTCGACGAATGCATCAAGCTCGCCCTTGAGCACAATCTGGACATCCAGATCCAGGAATATAATCCCATCGTCAATCAATTCCTGCTGAATTTTAACTACGGCAGTTGGGAGCCCTCATTGGACTTCACTGCGAACAAGCGTTACACCGATTCCACCGGCGGGCTCAATCCGCAGACGCAAAATCCTTATCCGCCCAGCATCAGCGAGGTGGACACCTTTGTGCCCGAACTCAAGGGCGTGACGCCCTGGGGCCTGCAATACGACGCCAGCTTCAACGTTCAGCGTGTCAGTGAAATGGGCTTCAGCAGCACAAACAATTTTCCCCCTTTCCATTATCTGCCGCCGGATTTTCCCGCGACAGTTGGCGTTCAACTCACGCAGCCGTTGTTGAAAAACTTCTGGATCGACAACACGCGGCTCCAGATCCAGCTCAGCAAGGCCACCTTGAAGGAATCGGAAGCGGCGTTGCGTTTGCAGGTTATGACCTCCGTCACCGCAGTCAAATCGGCTTACTTCAACCTGCTTTACGGGCGCGACAACGTGAAGGCGCAGGCAACCGCCTATCAACTCGCGGAGCAGTTGGTCAATGAAAATCTCAAACGCGTGCAAGTCGGCGCGCTGGCGCCATTGGACGAAAAGCAGTCGGAATCACAAGCCGCTGCAAGCCTGGCGTTGTTGCATCAGGCCGAGTATCAATTGCAAACTTTTGAAAACACGCTCAAAGGCCTGATTGCGGACAATTATTCCCAATGGTCTGATGTCAGCATCATCCCCGCGGAAGAGCTGGTGGCCGTTCCGCAGGAATTAAATTTGCAGGAAAGCTGGCGCAAAGCGGTGGCGCAACGACCCGAGCTGATCGAGGCGAAGCTCAAGGTCCAGGCGCAAAATGTGCAGCTCAAGTACGATTTGAACCAGATTTTTCCCGAGCTGGACATTGTCGGTTCTTATGCGCGCAACGCAACCGACGCCACTTTTGACCAGGACCTGACCACCCTGCGGCACGGTAATTTTTCGACATACACCTACGGCGCGTTTGTAAGCATTCCTCTGGGAGGCAACATGGCCGCGCGCAGCCAATACAAATCCGGCAAGGCGACCTTGAAGCAACTTCTGCTTGCGCTCAAGCAAACCGAGCAGAACATCATCATCGCGGTGGACAATGATGTCGGCAATGTGCAGTCGCAATTTCAACAGGTCCAAGCGACGCGTGACGCGCGCATCTACGCGCAGGAAGCGCTCGATGCCGAACGCAAGAAATTGGAGAACGGCAAAAGCACCAGCTTCGTTGTGCTGCAATTGATCTCGAATCTCACCAGCGCGCGCGTTGCGGAAATCCAGGCGCTCGCCAATTACAACATCGCCCTCTCGCAGCTTGCGCTCGACGAAGGAAGCACGCTCGAAGCGAACCACATCCAGTTAAAGCTGAAGTAGAAATGTTCGCGCGAAGACCCGCCACGTTTTGCGTGGCCGCGAACATTGCAAGTGATTTCAATTCTTGCTGAACGCCGACGTTTTCAGCCGGGGAGCGGATGGGGCGTTTTCGGAGCTGGAACAGCGGGCAGTTCGATCCAGAAGCGGCTGCCTGTGCCCCGTTGCGAATCCACGCCAACGCGGCCACCCATTCGTTCGATGCCTTTCTGCACGATGGCCAGGCCGATGCCCGTTCCGGGATACTCCTCGGCCCGATGCAATCGTTCGAACACGCGAAAGATGCGTTGCTGATGTTCAGGTTCGATGCCGATGCCGTTGTCCTGGATGTTCACATGTATTTTGTCGCCAATGCCCTCGGCCCAGATGCGGACACGCGGCGAAACACCGGGCGCAACGAACTTGAGCGCGTTTGAAAAGAGGTTCAGAAGGATTTGTTGCAGGACGAGATCGTTCGCCAGCAAGGCCGGCAACGGATGCTGTATCTCGAACTGCGCGCTCTTGTCCCTGATTTCATCATGCATGACTTCCAGGACGTATTTGACGATTTTTTCCAGCTCAACTTTTTGGCAGGGAAGTTCAACATGTCCAAGCCGGCCGTAAGCCAGCAAATCGCGGATGAGGGCGTCCATGCGGCTGGCGGCGGTGACGATCCGGCCGGCATAGTCCCGGCCTTCATTATCAAAACGGGACCCATATTCCTCCAAAAGCAAAGTGGTCAATCCCTGCATGGCCCGAAGCGGCGCGCGCAGGTCGTGGGCGACATGATAAAGCACGCCTTCGAGGGATTGCACACTTTCCTGCAATGTGCCGGTGCGTTCCACGACGCGCCGCTCGAGTTCTTCAGTATAATGACGAAGGGCCTTTTCGCGTTCGGTGACGTCCACCACCATTGCGCTGAGGCCGACGATGCGGCCTTCTGCATTCCGCACGGGATAACAGCTCACTTCTGCCGCGCTTGTGGCCGAAAAACGCGGACGCAAGTTGGGTTCATTGACTTTGAGGTTTTCCACCGGTTCGCCGGTCTCCAAAACGCGACGCAACATCGGCTCCATCCTTTCGACCCAATCGGGGAAGACTTCGCGCAGTGTGTGGCCGATGTGCTCGGCAACCGTCCGGCCGCCCATCCGGGCAAGGCGTTCGTTGATCCTGATGTAGCGCAGGTCGCGGTCCATGAAACAAAAGCCGACGGGCGCATGCTGATAAATGCTGTCCAACTCGGACCAGAGCACCGGCGGGTCTTCAGGCTGCGAAGGGATGGAGACACCGGGAGCTTGCGGCTGGCTGTGGGGAGAGCCCGCGGGCCGATGGCTGCGAGTGCCGCTTTTCTTTTCAGCTCGACGAATCATGGATTTGGAAAATTGAAAACTTTGCCGCGCGCAATTCGCCGAATCGTTATCACGGCTGCAATGATGGGTGCGAGCCGGTTGTCCTGCACCAACTTCGCCCATCTGCGTCCAAATGCAATCCGGTGAACACCCAACTTTGAAAAAAAGTAAAAGAACGCCGCGAGCACCTGCTCTTCCGAAAATTTGAGGCGACGAAATCCAACACGTTCTCTATGCTTCGGCTTCATGACCCTCAAATCGTTCCGGGACGCCGCGCATGGCGTTCGCTCGCGAGCAATATCCAGTGTGCATCTCATGGATGTTCTTAAGGACCATTTTTTGTTGAGCATTACCAGGCGACTGGAAAGTCGCCTGAACTCGCAGGCTGGAATGCTGCCTTGTAGGAAACATTTTTTAATCGACGAGCAGGAATGCAACAACGGCAGCAGTTTGGGGAGCGCGACCGTCTCGGTTGCCGCGCCCGGCGTCTCGCCGGGCGCTTCTGGGTCTTTTTCCGTTCGGCGAGACGCCGAACGGGGCACGCGGGACGCGTGCGCTCCCCAATTCCCATCCCGGTTCCATTCTTGTCCCACACGCAAGCATCTTTTCTACAGAGCAGCTGGAAAGCCTGCGCTACGTAGCGCGGACATTCTTGTCTGCGGGTTGTGGGGACTTTCCAGTCCCCACTTCAGAACAATGATGAGATGCGCGCTGATATGCATTGTTGTGTTTGCGGTTCTCGAATACGGGATGGATTTGTCACACGGCCAAGTCAACGCTGCGTTTGATGGAAGGCCTTGGAACATTTCCACCGGCAACCTTTCAGTCTCGTTCATCCAGGCCTCGCCCATCGGCGCGTTCCCGAAGCCGAATTATCTCGAAGCACCGCCTTCGGTCGAGTCGCTCGTTCGCTTGAAAAATCTCGGGCTGGTCGCAGATGAAGATTATGTTGCGTGGGGCGCTGTGGAACGCGAGCCGGGCAAATGGGATTGGCAGCAGCACGACGCGGTCGAACACAACCTGCACGCGGCTGGGATGAAATACGTGGCGTACATCTGGGCACATTTTCCACCGGCCTGGTTGAAAGAGAAGCGAACTTTGATGCGGTGCCTCGAACACAACAAGGAAACTTCTTACCTGTCCATCTTCGATCCGCAAACCATCGAATGGTACGACCATTTTTATCGCAACCTGCACGACCATTTTGGCGATCGCATCGATAATGTCTATGCCTGCATCCTTGGACCCTACGGCGAAGGCAATTATCCGCTGGAAGTGAAGTCATGGGTGAACATGGGCCATTGCCACGAAGGCTATTGGTGCGGCGACGACTACGCCATCCGCGCTTTTCAAACTGCGATGCAAAAGAAGTATTCACGCATTTCGCGTCTCAACGCGGCGTGGGGAACGCATTTCAAATCTTTCGCAGAAGTGCGCCCGCTTGCGGAAATTTCCGAAAACTTCAAACCGTCGCCCGCGGCCTTTCCCACCGCACAGGACAAGCGGCGCTGGCTCGATTTTATCGGGTGGTATCATCAGGCCATCATTGATTTCGCAGAAAAGTCGCTCCAAACCGTGCTGAAGTATTTCCCGGCGGAAAAGGTGCGGATGAAACCTGGCGGAAATGCCGGGGGCGTGAACCCGGTTTCCTGGGGCACGTATTGTCCCGGTTACGCGAAGATGGCCGGGAAATACGGCGTCGTTTTGCAACCGGCCGATTGCCAGGGCGCAGTTTTTGGCGACAAATGGGTTGGCACTGCCTATCAATATTATGGCGTGAAGGAATGCACCGAACCGGCGGGCGACTTGGACGAACATGCGTTTGTGCGCCGGATGTTTTCGGATGCATCTTGCGGCGCAAGACAGCTCTTCAGCTATCAATTCGAGCAGCACTGCACGAACATCCAGAAATACGTCCACCTGTTCACCGGAGAACCGGGCGAAACAGGCGTGGCCGTTTATTGCCCGACGACGCTTTACCGGCTGGGTGCCAGTTTGCAACCGACCATCTCCGCCGGCTGGCCCTTGCGCGACCTTTGCGAGTTTGATGTGCTGGATGAATTGCTGATTCGCGATGGCGCCCTCAATACGCGACGTTATCAAGCGCTGCTGATTTTCCAAGGCGACATCGTCGAGCAGGACATCCTGGATAAAATCGCGGCGTTTCGTCGCGCGGGCGGCAAGATGATTGTTTTCGGCGATGCGCCCATAAAAAACGTGGAAGGCAAATTGTGGCGCGAAACTCCAAAACTGGTTCACCTCTCCACAGTGGCAAAAAATGGGAAATGGCTGAAGGAATTGTCCATAGAGCTTGGCGGCATCCGCGGAGTGGATGGCAAACTGGACGGTCTTTGGACCTGCCGCCGGAGCAGGCAAATGTTTGTTTTCAACTCGAAGGGCAAACCCGTCGAAACAATCGTTGACGGCGAATCCATCACGATTGAGCCTTATGCGATTTGGATGAATGAGGCCGCCGCTCGCAAGAATTAGCTCAATCTGAAATGGTCTGCTTGGAAGCGTTTGAAACACTGTTGAATTGTTTTTTAATAAAAATTGGG
>DASRBR010000020.1:0-4323 GCA_035653495.1 Verrucomicrobiia bacterium | reverse complement strand
GTGATGGCATTTTCGAACGCCTTGCGCGTCATGATGTCCAGCGGCTTGAGTCCAAGCTTGATCAAGTTCACCACCGCAGCGCCGGCTTGCAGGCAATCCTTTTTCTTCGCTGGCGAAGTCGCCGCCTGCGCTGAACTGTTGGGCAAACTCATCCCGAGCGCTTCGATTGCGCTCGCCATCGTGTTGGCCGTGTACATCCCGCCGCACGAACCGGGCCCGGGAATCGCGCACGATTCAATCGCCTGCAATTCGCTGTCGCTGATCTTTTTGTTCGCGTGCGCGCCCACCGCTTCGAACACCGAGACAACATCCAGCTTGCGCGAATCGCCGGTGATGCACCCCGGCAAAATCGTCCCACCATAAACGAATACAGCCGGCCGGTTCAACCGCGCGATGGCCATCAGCGCGCCCGGCATGTTCTTGTCGCAACCGCCGATGGCCACAAACCCGTCCATCCCTTCGCAGCCGACCACCGTCTCAATCGAATCCGCGATGACCTCACGCGACACCAGCGAATACTTCATCCCTTCCGAACCCATCGAGATGCCGTCCGAGATGGTGATCGTATTGAAGATGATGGCTTTGCCGCCCGCTTCATTCGCGCCCTTTTCGGCTTCGAGGGCCAGCTTGTCGATGTGCATGTTGCACGGCGTGACCATGCTCCATGTCGAAGCGATGCCGATGAGCGGCTTCTTGAAATCTTCCGCCTTGAACCCGACCGGGTAAAGCATGGCGCGGCTCGGGGCGCGCTCAGGCCCGTCGAGCACAATGCTCGAATAAGGACGCAACGGGTCTTTGCCGGGGCCGGACGATTTCGAAAGTTTGTTATTCATGAGGCAACGATTTTCACCATGAAAACTGCCGGCTGACAAGCGCGCACCCATCGGGTTTCCTTCGAAAGAGACTCCGGTTGTTCGAAATTCATGTTGGATGTTCGATGTTTCATTTGCTTTAGGAGCGCGGACAGCCCTTGTCCGCGTCTTCTTTACTTCGCCCAGTTCAGTTAGGGATGAACTGTCGATATTATCCGACACACCCTTTGGGAGCCGGAAACGTCGACCATCCAACGGCGAACATCGAGCGCCCAACCGTACTAAATCAGGAACATTCGATGCTCGGCGTTCGATGTTGGCCGTTTGAGGTTTCATGGTCTTAGGTCGTTGGCATATGCAATCAAATTTTTTTCAAATATCCCGGAATATCCCGGAATATCCCGGTTAAAGTGTAACCAGGTGAAACAAGCTGCAACGCTTCCAGGATCCGATGCTCGATGCTGGCACGCGACGGTAGGGACGGACCGCTGGGCCGTCCGCGCTCGGACCCCTCGCAAAATTTTTCGCCGTAAGTGAAACAAGGTGAAACGAGCTGAAACAAGGTGAAACACCCAGTCAGTTTTTGCGTGAATTTCACGCCAAGTGCCCGCGTAAGTGAAACGTTCCTGGCAGGGACGGGCTGCTGAGAGTCCGAGCAGAGGTGAAACGCGCGGCAGCGTCTTGGACTGCGCCTGCGTCCCGCAGGGACAACCTGACAATAGCCCGGCGTTTTAACGCCGGGTGCGCGTGTTAACAAGATTCCAAGTTCCGAACGGGACGGTTGAGGCACAATTCCAAATTCCGTTCGGTTGGCCGGATTTTCAGCCGTGCCTTCGGCACTTGTAACCCCTACCCGGCATTGAAATGCCGGGCTAGTGTCAAGCGTTCCTTCGGAACGGCGGCCGGGCGGCAGCACGGCCCTAAAGCCCAAAGGCTCTCCACCATCCCCATTTGTCCCATTCACCATTCCATTTTCAATGGTCATTTGGGACCAGATTACCATGGCGACTTTCTAAAAATGAAACGTACCGTAGGTTTGACAGCATTTTTTTATTTGATGAATCTTTGTGAAAAAAAGCCGGTTTCAATCAATGTTTATGCGGTTTTCGACCTTTTAAAACTACATATGTAGTTTGCGTGTAGGACAAAAAACTATTTTCCCTACAAACCAAAAGTGCCGTTTTCCTGCCAAGCAGGCAAAGTCTGCACCCAATTTTTGGTTGCCCCCTGAAGCATAAACTCTCAACTATCAACCGTTTATTAACCGCAGAGACGCGGAGGCGCAGAGAAGTTGAAAATAAGCAACCTGCCGTTCTCCCAGCACGGCGAAGCCGTGCCAGAAATTAGCCGGGGGGTTGAGCGAAGCGACACCCCCGGAAAGCTGCAAACACAATTTCTTCCATTCTGAAGGGATGGCAGAATTTATCGACGTCCTGTCGCACTTTTCTGGCACCCCTCCAGGGTGCAAATCATTTTCATACTTTTCCGGGGGTGTCGCGAGCTTGCCCGTCTGGAAAGACCTCGCTCAACCCCCGGCTAATTTCTTGCAACCCTCCAGGTTGCTTTTCTTCGTGCGTTCCTGAATCTAATTTTCACCTTCATCTGCGGTCGTCCACGAATCGGCGGAGGATAAATCACTCAGGCTCTGCCGCAGGCAGTTCGTTGCCTGATTTTGTGTAGGCAGGAGGGACGTAGAAATTCAATGTCACCAGCTTGGTGGTGCCGGCATTTCGGATTTCATGGTTTTGGCCGCGCTCGATCAAAACAAGGCTGCCGGGCTTGAGCGCAATCTTTTTGCCTGCAATGGTCGCAGAACCTTTTCCGGAGACGATAAAGAGCCATTGGTCCGCCCGGCGATGATTGTTATCGGGCCCGCCTTCTTTTCCTCCGACCGGAATCACCATGGTCGCCGCTTGCGACCTTTTGTTGCCAGCGACCACCGCAAACCCTTTCCCGAATCGTAAATGTGTTGCCTTCATAATTGACCAACCAAGTTACTACAGAACCGTTATTTTGTGCGCACGGATGAGAACCGAGCTTTGGCTGAAACGTTCTTCCAGCATCGATTGAAAAGATCGCCACCATTTTTTGTCGAGCCGGACCGCCATCACCTCATACACAATGATATCATCCCGCTGGATGGTTCGTTTTGTTCGCCAACGACCTTCCGCCGGCGCCCTGGTGTAGGCAGTCAACCCATGAAATTTCCCTGTGAGCTGTTCCTTGACCCCTTGAAAATATCGCGCAGGAAATCTTTTCCCTGAATTGCTGAACACCGGCAAAAGAATCTGAATGAGATACATAGTCCACCCTGAAGCAACGTTAGCACATTATGGTTTCGGACGAGAAAGGGGTGTTTACGCAAATTGTGCCGAAGGGATGAAAACGGAATCTGCTCCGGAGGAGCATCGGAAATTAGCCAGACACGAAGTGTCTGGTGGGGCACGTCGAATTGTCGCGTCCTGAAAGGACGCTGGAAATTGTAATCGTTCGAATTCATTGCGTTCAATTCCACCGTCCTTTCAGGACGAATTTTCTTTGGGTTTGCGTACCAGGCACGTTGTGCGTGGCTAATTTCCGGTTCTCCCTTCGGGACTTAAGCGAGAGAGGTCCATAGATGGAAGCGCCGGCCTACGGCCAGACGCAGCGATGTGTTCGGCGAGACGCCGAACACGGCACCCCAGAGGCGTGCCTCCCCAAACTGCTACCGCGGTTGCATAACCTGCAACCCGGGTTTTTGATCTTTTCCAGCAAAGGGCGGAGCAACCTCGCGTTGCGCGAGGGCGTAATTGCGTTCGGTCTTCCATTCGATGAAGGTTTTGAGCGCGAGGGTGGCGAGGGCCATGAAGGCGAGCAAGGCGGCAATCGCAAAAGCAGCGGTTTCGCCGCCGGGATCTTCGTAAAGGCTTTGGACGCGCAGGGACATGGTTTCGGTTTGGCCCATGATGCGCGCGGAAACGACATAGACCGCGCCGAACTCACCCATCGCCCGCGCGTTGCAAAGGATGACGCCGTAGAGCAATCCCCATTTCACCGAGGGCAGCGTGACGTGCCAGAACGTTTGCCAGCCGTTTGCGCCGAGCGTCAACGCGGCTTGTTCCTGCTCGGACCCGGTCGATTCCATCACTGGAATCAATTCGCGGGCGACGAATGGAAATGTGACAAAGGTCGTCGCCAGCACCATGCCGGGTACGGCGAAAATGATTTTGATGTCGTGGTCGTAAAGCCACGCGCCGAAATAACCCTGCAATCCAAATAGCAAGACAAACAGCAGCCCGGAAACGACCGGCGAAACGGCGAACGGCAGGTCTATCAGGGCGACGAGGATGGCTTTGCCGCGAAACTGGAATTTGGCGATGGCCCACGAAGCGGCGAGTCCGAAGATGAGATTCATCGGCACGCTAATGGCGGCGATGATCAGCGTGAGGCGAATGGCGGAAAGGGAATCATGCGTCGAAAGCGCCGCCAGAAAATAACCGAAGCCCTTCGCAAATGCCTGGGTGAACACGCT
>DASRBR010000019.1:0-8173 GCA_035653495.1 Verrucomicrobiia bacterium | reverse complement strand
CTGGGACGGTTTGCTGGCGGTCAACTTCAGCAACGTTTCGTTTGTTGTTTCATTCGTCACAGCCGCGCCGTCGCCGGCATGCAACGGCCGGTCGTTCAGCGAAACCTCACCCTCGGCGACATGCACCCACGCGTTGCGGCCTGAAGCGAGTTTGTGCGTCGTGTTTTCGCCCGAGTCCAGTTTCGCGATCCAAAGGTCGGCATCCTGGTGAATGGCGATGGAATTGTCGCGGCCCGTCTTGCTGGTGACGAGATTGAACCGGCCGGTCGGCGCGTCCGCGAGCGATTTCTCCTGGTAACGCGGCGTCACACCCTTTTTGTCTGGCTGAATCCAGATCTGCAAAAGATGCACGGCTTCGTTCTTGTCCGGGTTGAATTCGCTATGTTGGACACCCGTGCCTGCGGACATGTATTGCACCTCGCCCGGCTTGATGACGCGTCCGTTGCCCATGGAATCGGCATGCTCCAGCGAACCGCTCAGGATGTAGGTGATGATCTCCATATCCCGATGCGGATGCTTGCCGAAACCCATGCCCGGCATCACGAGGTCGTCGTTGATGACGCGCAAGCTGCGGAAACCCATCCATTGCGGATCATAATAATTCGCAAAGCTGAAGGTGTGGTAAGTATCGAGCCAGCCATGATTGGCGTGCCCCCGTTCGTTTGATCGTCTTATATTTATCATGGAGACAGGCTACGCCTCCAAGCTGCAGAGCGGAAATATCATGTTTCTTGCCTAAGCATAATTGTAAGGTATGCTCGTGCCCAAAGGGTCTCCTAACGCTGCCATGCCAAGCAAAAAGGATATAGAGCCGCAAACGCTGGCTGCCTTGCCGGAAAGCTTGAAAGCTTTTATGTCATTGGGCAAAACAGAATTCGAGACTGACGAGGATATTTGGTCGGTCAAGGTGGAAAAGGTCCAAGGGTTTATCGAAAAGGAGCTACCCGCAAATTCGATCATCATAGCGAACAATGGTTACGGGGACAGGTTGTTTCTTGTCCCAAAAACGGGTTCTCCCGATCATTTTGACTCCAAAGTTTACGTCTTCTGGCATGACGAATTGCGTATCGCGGTCATCGCGGATGATATTGACACCATCCTAAATCCTCCACCGCCAACCCCGACACAGCGTGGGCCCGTTTTTTATCATGGCGGCCAAACAACAGTTGAACTGGGTGACGAGGTGATAGCGCGGTGGTTTTTCATTCGTCGAGCCGGGCGGATCGTGTATGTCCCGGGCAAGTCCAGAAAAAATCGTGAAATGGAGCATCACGGCGGTATGTGTTGGGTTGGCATTAAACTCGAAACCGGGGTAAGGATCATTCCCGTAGTAGATCCAAAAACATCGTGCCTTAAAAAAAGCATCAGTTTTGTCAAACGTTCCTCCGAGCCGGTTGACGAAATAAAACCGGACGAGCGATTCGACTAATGATATGGAACTTCGCCACCTGCGCTATTTTGTGGCCGTCGCCGAAGAGGAGAATGTGACGCGCGCGGCGGCGCGGCTTCATGTCTCCCAACCGGCGCTCAGCCGCCAAATCAGCGATCTCGAGGATGAAATCGGTTTTCTGCTTTTGGAACGCAGCGCGAAATCGGTCCGCCTCACTGATGCCGGTCGCACATTTTTGATCGAAGCCCGCAAAGTCCTTCAAGCCGCCGATGACGCCGTCAAGGTCGCGCGCGCAAAGGCCGGCGGGGCGCAGGGCGAATTGCAAGTCGGTTACGCGCCGTCGTTGACGGTTGAGATTTTGCCGCGCGCGTTGCGGGAATTTCAGAAGGAATTTCCGCGCGTGCGCGTGATGCTGCACGATTTGTCCACCGAAGAAATGCTGGCGCAATTGCACAACGGAAAACTTCAACTCGCGCTGATGGTCCAGCCGTCGCGCAAAATGCTGCGCGGATTGCGTTTCACGGAATTGGCGTCATATCCGGTCCAAGTGGCCGTTGCGCCGGGACATCGTTTCGCGCGGATGCGCGCGGTGAAGGTTCCCGATTTGGCGCGTGAACCGCTCATCACCTACCGGCGTGAGGAATATCCGGAATACCAGGAGGTGCTCGAAGCGCTGTTCAAACCCGGCCAACCGCATCCGCGCATCGCGGAGGAACACGACGGCGTGACCAGTCTCATCGCCGCTGTGGAATCGGGGTTGGGCGTGGCGCTGGTCCCAAGCTGCGTTGCCTGCATGGCCGGGCCGCGATTGAAATTGATTCCCATCAAGCCGGCTCCCCCGCCGATTGTCGTTGGCGCAATCACGCGCGAAGGGGCCTTGCCTGAACTGGTGGAAAAATTGATTCTCGCCGCTTCGAAGAAAGAAGACAAACAGCAGACGAACGCGGCTGGCCGAGCATAGCCACCCAAACCATAAACCGATTGGCCGACCGGAACGGGCAAGTTGCTACTCTGTGGAAAAGATTTGCATGCGCGATGGCGTTGAAGTCAGGAGCGCGGACAGCCCTGTCCGCGCGGAATCGTTTGTGCGTCAATTTCGCGGGCAATAGATTGCTGCTAGCTTATGATACGCTTGATATGAACGAAGAAATGAACAAAGATCAAGAATACTACGTAACAATTTGGAAAAGAACGCTATCCGAATTGCTTGGTTGGTCAGCGCCGCAAGTCGACGCGTGGCTTGAGGAAATATTTCATCAGCGATTGGTCGTTATAGGTTGGTCAACGCCGCAAGTCGACGCGTGGCTTGAGAGCAACAGGGGCAGCTGGGAAAAATCCCATGCGGTTTATGTTCACGAACCACCGGAATACTGGGTGATCGATGCTCTAATACTAGAAGCACTCAGGCAAAAAATAGGCGCTTTGAACGTCGCGAAACTCAAACGAGACATCGTTCAGGAAATCGAATTGTCAAACCCGAGGTGGTTTTCGGAAGAATATAATTGGTCAGCAGCGCGTTCAAGAATCGACCGTTTATTTGAGACATATAACCAATTACAGTAAGGTTCTTTAGGGATTGGTTTTCGCAACCCAGCCGCAGCGTCCGTTTCCACCCATCGCAGATTCAATGGTAAGGGTACTATCGAAAGCCACTTGAAAGAAAAGATAGGGGGAATCGTGGATGTAGTGTAAGCGGCAAGCCAAAAAGCGGTCCTGAGTATTGACACAAATTTCATTTTTCGCGTGTGCAGACGGTTCGATGTGTGTGTCCATGTGCAAATGGTTGATGGTGGATTGTTGATTGTCGATGGATTCGGAGTGCTGAGCGCGGGGTTTTTTATCCTTTGAACCGTTTGATGCGCTTTGGCATAGTTTTTTGATGCATTATTTCCATTATGTAGGCAGCAAGCTTTATTGCGAGGACGTTCCGGTGGAATCGCTCGTCCGCAAGCATGGCACGCCGCTTTACATCTATTCGCAGCGCACGCTCACGGAACATTTCCAGAAATTGAATGATGCGCTCGCGCCGATTGACCACCTAATCTGTTATGCGATGAAGTCCAATTCCAATCTGGCCGTGCTGCGCGTGCTGGCGGATTTGGGCGGCGGCTTTGACATCGTGAGCGAAGGGGAATTGCGGCGCGTCATTGCCGCGGGCGGCGATCCCGGCAAATGCGTTTTCGCCGGTGTCGGCAAGACCGAAGGGGAAATTGAATTCGCATTGCGCAAGGGGGTTTATTCGTTCAATGCCGAGAGCGAGGCCGAACTGGAACGCATCAACCGCGTCGCGGCGCGTTTGAAAAAAGTCGCGCCGTTCACCGTTCGGGTGAATCCCAACGTGGATGCCCACACGCACGCGAAGATCACCACGGGCACCTACGAGAACAAGTTCGGGATCGCGTTCGAAAAAATCGAGGACGTCTATGCGCGGGCGGCGAAGTTGAAAAACCTGCGCGCGCGCGGCCTGCAGATGCACATCGGCTCGCAGCTCACGTCGGTCCAGCCGTTCGAGGAGGCGGTGCGCAAGGTGCTGCCGCTGGTCAAACGGTTGCAGGCGAAATATCCGCTGGAATTTTTAAGCATCGGCGGCGGCCTGGGGATCGTTTATAAGCCGGCGCTGGCGAGCGGTTCGCCCAAATGGTGGCGTTCGGCCCAGGCGCGCGACATCCTTACCCCTGAATTGTATGCGAAACGTTTGCTGCCGCTGTTGCAGCCGCTGGGCTTGCGCATCCTGATGGAGCCGGGCCGGTTCATTTCCGGCAACGCGGGCATTCTCGTCACGCGCATCGAATACGTGAAACAAACCGGCAGAAAAAATTTCCTGATCGTGGACGCCGCGATGAACGACCTCATCCGACCGGCGTTTTACGAAGCCTATCACGAAATCGTCCCGCTCAATCGCCGCACGGGCAAGCTCATCAGTTCGGACGTGGTCGGGCCGATCTGCGAGTCAGGCGATTTTTTTGCGAAGAACCGTCCGCTGCCCAAATTGGGTGAAGGCGATCACCTGGCGCTGTTGAGCGCCGGCGCGTATGGGTTCGTGATGGCCTCAAATTACAATGCGCGCGGGCTTGCCGCCGAAGTGCTCGTCAACGGCAGCAAAACGGCTGTGGTTCGCGAACGCCAGCCGGTGGAGGAAATCTGGTCCCGCGAAAAAACCGCGCCCTGGCAGCGCAAATAATTCAAGTGCTGAACGCGCTTCCGTAGCCGCCGGCGTAAGGAGAAAGAGAGCCGCAAAAAAAGCGGCGGCATAAGGCCGATGAACTCTCAAAAAATCTCAAACAGCTCCTGTGAAACAACAAAACTATAAGGCATGTGTTAAGGCTCGCCCTCACCCCGGCCCTCTCCCCCGGGGAGAGGGCCGGGGTGGGCGAGCGTAAGACCAATTTGGCCTTTAACCGTTCGTTGGTAGGCAGAGCCGTATTCTCCTCATCCGCCTCGTTACCCCGGCTGCTACATCGCCCTAAAATCCCCTGGACCAAAAATCCGGCGGGCGTGACAGGCCGAAAACCAATCCCACCACCAAACCAGTCACGAGACTCGCGATAAGCATCGTTGAAAAGGAGTTTGTGTTTCTGACGAATCGCCAGCCGAACAGGCATCCAAGGACAAATCCGCAAAAGAACCGCACCTGAAAACGCACCCAGTCAAATCGTCCGCCGTTGTTCAGGCCGCCCGGTTCTTCCTCGCCTTGAATGGTCGCAACGATTTTCCACAAAACACAGGCAATCAGCCCCGACCACGAAATCAAGCCAATGAGGAAGATCGCCAGCCAAACGAATTTGTTGATATGGAAAGTTTCGATCGCGGTCATCAGCGAGAACACTGGCAAGTAGTAAAGACTGCAGACGAGGAAAACGGTTCCGATGAGAGATTTTGGCGTAAGATGTTCGCCGCCAAAGACGGCAGCGGCGAACATGACAATCATCGGCACAAACGCTAGGCAAGCCGTGCCAAATTTGAGTTTGCGCCTCACGACTCCGGTCAGGGCTTACTTTTTAATCGGCAGGCTGGCGAGGTTGTCGGTCGTGCTCGCGCTTGAGATTTCGTCGGCGTGTTTGTCGTCCCAAACCACTTTTCCATCGACGATGGTCAGTTTCACCCTGGTGTTGCGGATATCGTCCACCGGGCATTTCAAGATGTCCTGATCAAGCATGATGAGGTCGGCCAGTTTGCCAACTTCAAGCGAGCCTTTTTTGTGCTCCTCGAAATGCAGGCGCGCGTTGTTGATGGTATAAAACTGGATGGCCTCCTCGCGGCTCAATTGCTCGTCCTTGATGTAAATGCCGTCATTCTGCGCGGTTTGACGCGTCAGGACGGTCCATATCCCAAGCCACGGGTTCCAGGGATTGCACGAGTTGAGCGAATCCAGGTTCGCTTCATGGCCGCTGCCCGCGCCGATGGTGATGCCGTGATCATACCAGCGTTGGAACGCCATGAAATACTTGAGGCGCGGTTCGCCGAGCATTTTCAAAAGGCCGGAACCGTCACGATAGAAGGTCATGGGCTGCATCTCCGCGCCCAGGCCGAGTTGCTTGCAGCGGTCCCAATCTTGCGCTGCCTGGAAACTCCCATTGCGGATGAGAAAGCGTTTTTGGGAAATGTCCGTTTTGAACTCCACCTTTTCCAGGCAATTGACCAGTTGGTCCAGGCCGGCGTCACCGGAGCATTCGGCAGTCACTTGCCAGCCGCGCTGGGCTGCGGCGGTAAAGTACGCCGTCAGGAAATCGGGGTCTGATTGAAGCTGGCCGCGATAGGTCGGTTCAGTGATTTGAAATGTCGGGCCGATGCCATAGGGCGTGCGCAAATAAGCCGTGCTGTCGAGCAGGCTGCCGTCAACCTTCACCAGCAACGGCCCGATGCGCACCCAGTCGTCACCAACGCCAGTCGGAGCGTAAGGCAACTTGCCTGCCGGTGTGTTGGTGAGGGCGTCCAAATTCGTCGTGGCTTCGTCGATGTTTGCGCCCGGCGCAGCGTAACGCGTGCAGGTGATGCGCACGGTCAATTCGTTTGAGGCCTCCATGTCGCGGAACAAATCGATGGCTTCGGTCCCCGCCTGGGCTTCGCCGATGCTGGTGATGCCCTGCTGATTGTAGAGTTCGTAAAGATGTTTGAGCGCGGCGCGGTGTTGCTCAACGGTTGTCGCGGGCGGCGGCGCAAGCTTCACCACTTTGGCGGCGTGGCGCAGCAATCCAGTGGGTTTGTGCGTGATGTTTTCCACCACGACTTCTCCGCCGGGCATGTTGGTTGCCGGCCCGGTGATTTTCAAAACTTCCAGGGCTTTTGAATTCAGGACGCCCAGATCGCCGCAGTTCCAATAAACGGGATTCTTCGGGGCGATGTCATCGAGTTCAGCTTTGGTCATCAGGTGACCGTCCCTCATGCGCGTGGGCCAGGCACGCTCCACGACCACCCACGAACCGGCGGGTTTCCTGGCAATTTCCGTGCGGATGAATTCACGAACTTCGTCCATCGAGTCGAACACGGGCGTCGGCCCGTTGGGTTCGCTGACGGAGGCATGATACGAATCCACCAAATTGTCATACAACCCTGGCAGGATGATGTGGCCTTGCGCGTCAATCATGCGTGTTTCAAATCCCTTGAAGTCTTCCATCTGCCTGTTGCGGCCAATGCCGACAATTTTGTTCCCGCGAATTGCGATAGCCTGCGCTATCGTAAAATTCGAATTCACTGTCACCACCTTGGCGTCGTAAATGATGAGATCGGCAGGAGGCGGATTTTGGGCGGCAAACAGACTGCCGCAAAACAGGACACTGCCGAGAGCCACAGAATTAAAAACGGTACACGGTTTCATAGTTAATTCGTTAAGTTGGCCGGACAATGCCGGCATGGCCTGCCCGATACGTCTTCCCCAAAGCACGTTTCAAGCCAGCAGGCAGGAACGATGCAATTGAACAGGAGCAAGCTGCTCTGTAGAAAACATGGTTTGGCTTAAGGGACAGGAGTGGAACAGAATTAGTAATAGGGGAGCGCGTATTGCCCGTCCGGAAGGACCTCGGTTGCCGCGCCCGGCGTCTCGCCGGGCGCTTCTTAACTCCTTTCCGTTCGGCGAGACGCTGAACGGGGCACGCCAGAGGCGTGTGCTCCCCAAACTGCTACCCTAGTTTCATCCCCTCGCATCCGCCTAACGGACGTTTTCTACAAAGAACCAAGCCTGAAAACTCTCTGTTATCTCCGTTACCTCCTGTTCGCTTTTGAATTGTTCCGGTTTGGGGCTTGTCAACACGTTCTTGCGCAAAAATATCGGAGTGCTAAAGTCGCGAAAAAAACGTCAAGCTATGAAAGACCCGCTCAAAGATCTGAGGCAGGAATTGACCTTGGAAAATGCCAAAAAAAGACTCGGCATTTTTTGGGAATTCAAGCAATTCGCCCTGCGCGGCAACGCCGTGGACCTCGCCGTTGGCGTGGTCATCGGCGCGGCATTTGGAAAGATTGTCACCTCGATGGTCACCGACATCATCACGCCAGTCGTGGGGTTTTTGACTTCCGGCGGCGATGCCGACCTGAAAAACAAATTTTGGGCCTTGTCGTCCAAGGCGGCTGGCGCAAAAACGCTTGCCGATGCGCAAAAAGCCGGGCCCGTTCTCGCCTGGGGTGACTTTATCAGCAGCATCGTGGATTTTATCATCGTGGCCTTTTGCATATTTCTCGTGGTCAAATTGATGAACCGCCTGAGCCTGGCTTCCGCGCCCGTCGCGCCTCCGCCCGGGCCGACGCCAACAGAACAGCTCCTCACGGAAATCCGCGACGAACTCAAAAAGA
>DASRBR010000018.1:0-5717 GCA_035653495.1 Verrucomicrobiia bacterium | reverse complement strand
GTTTTTTGGATTGCCAACGTGTCCTGGCTTGTGCCGTTGCCTTTCGCGCTGTGTTCGCGGATGTCAAAGTGGCCCGATGCTTTCGCGATCGAAAACGTGACCAGCAACGAAAAAAATGCGACCAAATAAATACCGTTGCATCCAAAGCATCCGCCGATTGTGCGTCTTTGCATGTTGCCAGTCTGCACAGAACAACTTTTAAGAAAAGCTTAACATGCATTCGGCGGCAGGCGTCGTATGCGGGCGAAAGATGTGGTAATTTACGCGACGGCAATTTTTCAGAATCCTTAAAGGCGACGAGGACCGCATGGGAAAAATCAGCGCAGGATTGTTGATGTATCGAATGGTCAAGGACGAAATTGAAGTGCTGCTCGTCCATCCGGGCGGTCCGTTTTGGCGTAACAAGGACGAAGGCGCGTGGTCGATTCCCAAGGGGGAAATCGAACCCGATGAAGACCTGTTACTTGCCGCGCAACGGGAATTTCAGGAAGAACTGGGGATCAAACCGGCGGGAAAATTTGTTTCGTTGGGCACCGTCAAACTCAAGTCCGGCAAAATCGTGCATGCATGGGCAGTTGAAGGCGATTGCGATCCAACAACCATCAAGAGCAATACCTTTTCTCTCGAATGGCCTCCCAAATCGGGAAAGCTCCAGCAAATCGCTGAAATCGACAAAGCCGCCTTCTGGCCCCTCGCGCAAGGCCGGATGAAAATCAACGCCGCTCAGGCCACATTTCTGGACCGGCTGCAAGCTCTGCGCCAGAAGGCATAGTGCTTTCCCACGCTTTTGAAATTCGGTTAGTTCTGGCATTTGAGCGAAAGAAAATTATCTTTGGCAAGCCATGACACAAAAGGATCCTGCCGCCCAATTGAAAAAAACCGGGCTGATGGTTTTGCTGGGCGGCCTTGCAATTGGCGCCACAATATGGCTGGTTTTTCCCAACGATACTTCGTCGGAGGACAACACGCTGCTTAGCCAGTATTATAAGCAGCAGGAAGCTCAGGCGCAGCGACTTTGGGGCAATCAAGGTTCGTTGGCGCTCGAAGTCACGCGCAGCTTGAAACAGCCTGGCACATGGTCAGTGATTGTCATTGTGCTTTCGGTGATGTTTGCGCTCGCCTGTTTTTATCTCGCAAGCCGCCCGCCGTCAGAGGACCAAAACAATCCCAACAGGATGTAATCAGTTCATGTTCGGCGCCTATCCTTCGGGTGTAGGATGCATTACATCATTATTGTCGGGTGGCACAAAATGGCTTATTGCCGTGTCCAACCCCGTGCGCAATCCTAGCAATCGTGAACCTCTGTTCAGCAGCGCAAGCAATCCCGCGCAATATTATTGCGTACGTCAGTCATGCGCGGAGATTCATCGCGATTGCGGCAGCGTTCGCGTTTGCAATGATGTTTACCATCCATATTTTTGCCGGCCAGGGAACACAACGGATGCTTTACACCGTGCCGAACTCGCCCTTCATCGTAAATCCGAACGGCGACAGCAACGTGGTCACCATCAATGACTCTTCGAGTTCGGTTGCAACGCTGCAAAACTCGATCAATAACGCGCGCGCGTTGAACTCAAATGCGATAATTGTGATTCATCTTCTCAGCGGCGCGACTTATTCCGTGAGCAGTGCGGGCATCATTCTTGGTTCGCAGGAATGCCTTGTCGGTACCGGCGCATTGGTTCAGGCGGCAAATTCATCCGTCACGGTTCCGCTGGTTGAGATCAGCAACGGTGCGACGAATGTTTCCATTGCGGGAGGGACGTATGACGGCAATGGCGCGAACATCTATTGCATCTACGCGCCTTCATCTTCGGCGCGCGTCAACATTGATGATGTGACCGCGCGAAATTGCGGGCTCGATTGCATCCAATTGAACGGCACTGGCGATACGAATTTTGACAACGAGATGACCGTGACGCGTTGCAACACTTACGGCAGCGCGCTGCACGCGGGCATCAGCATCTGGAACGCGACGCAGGCGGCTTGCGTGGAAAATTATTGCCACAATTGCCTGGTGGGCGTCTGGCTTGGCAATTGCTCTTATTGCACCGTCGCGAACGACACCTGCGTGTCCAACACCACGGGCATTGATTTCAACAGCGGTTCCGATGATTACATCTGCAACAACACCTGCAACAACAACGGCACGGGCATCACTGCGGCGGGCTCGGGCGCAATGATTGTCTCCGATTTGTTCGGCAGCAATTCCGTTGCTGCAATCAATTCGGCGGGCAGCGGTAATATTTATTGCGACAATCTGTTTGAGCCGGGAAATGCCACCAATTTCCTCAACAACGGTTCGGGCGACAAGGTGGTTGCTTATAAAGGGCCGCTCAATGCAGCCGGCCAGAAATATTTTTATCCGCCGCTCATTATTGACCAGCACACCAACACCATTGTCAATGGCATGGGTCGCACCGACCTGACCATTGCTTCCACAACCATCGATTCTGTGCAAAACCAGTACAACACCGCGCTCGCAACGAATCCAACCAACGTCATCGTGCTGCATCTCAACGGCACCTTCACCGTCGGATCGAACGCGCTTATCCTTTCGTCCAACACCAGCGTCCTGCTCAATGGATTGATCCAGATCAATTCCTCAACCAGCGCCAGCGCCGCCATCGCCGGGACTAATTCACCTTCGAACGTCTGCATCTCTGGCGGGACGATTGACGGCGGCAATCTCACCGGCAACAACGGCATCACCTTTTCCAACGCGTCCATGGTGCAAGTTGACGCTGTTACCTTGCGAAACTTCGGCCCAGCCAATCCGCGCACCAGCGGATCGGATGTCGTGCGATTCCAGGAAGGCGGCACGCCGCGAATCGTGACGCGCTGCCTGGTAAATGGCGGCTCGGCGCGAGGCATCTGGCTTGAGAACAGCAGCGCCCGGAGCATCGTTTCCGACACGGAATCCACCGGCGTCAACATGGACGGCATCGATTGCGACGCATCCACCAGCACCAGCCTCATCAAGTTCAATAACAGCCACGACAACGTGCGCTACGGAATTTTTGTCGAGCAAAGCGCGTCCTATAATTGCCTGCTTGGCAACATTTGCAATGACGACCAAAGCCATGGCATCGGCTGTTACAACAACAGCACCACACCGCTCGGCTCGACGGAATACAACAGCATCATCTGCAACAGCCTTTTGGGAGACAACGGCCTTCGCAACGGTTCGACCGGCACGAACGTCGTCACCACCTCGCATAATTTCTTTTTCAACAACACAGTCGTGAACGCGAACATCGTGTCGCAGCTTTACGGCACGCAAAATTATTATTCGCAGAATTATCTCTCCGGCAGCTCGATTTCCACCAGCGGCGCGGAATTGTTTTTCAATCCGCCCGACGTGAGCGGAAATGTTTTTGTGCAGGACAATCACAGCGGATTGGACGCCATCGTTCAAAATGCCGCGAAGACGAACGGCGCGCCAATCATCACCGGCGCAGCCACCGGGTTGGGAAACGATCTGTGGCAGTTGCTTCCGGCCGACAGCGGCTATTACCAATTGAAGAATAAGAACAGCGGCCTTGCGCTCGTGGTGCAAAACGCCTCCACTAATTCCGGCGCGCCCATCATCCAATGGACCTACGACGCCACAAGCAACGACGAATGGATGCCGAAACCCGTCGGCAATGGTCTCTATTCTTTCGCGAATCGCCTGAGCGGTCTGATGCTCGACGTGACCGGCCGCAACACCACACCGGGGACGCCATTGGACCAGCAACCTTCCACTTTCGGCGCGAGCCAGCAATTCGAACTGACTGATGCTCCTGCACCTGTGATAATGCCTCCGCTATTCACCAGCATCCAAATCTCCGGTTCCAACTTGATCCTGAAGGGCACGAACAGCACCGCGGGAGCACAATACGTGCTCCTGAACAGCACAAATCTGCTGCAACCACTGAACCAATGGACGCCTGTGTTGACCAATACGTTTTCGGCCAGCACATTCGCAATCACCAACACTATCAATCAAAGCGTTGCCCCAAACTTTTACATCCTTCAAATCAAATGACCGCTCCAGTGATCGCGCATTTTAACAATGCAATGATGTAACCATTCAGCCTGCCTCGCCGTCTAGCCTTTCACCCATGATTAAACTCATTTTGCGAAGGGCTTTTTTAGGCTTGAGCGCATTGCTCTTCTTTTTAGCAGCGGAATCGTCATTCGCCGCGCCGCCATCCAGGCCGAACATCATTGTCATCCTGGTTGATGACATGGGCTTCTCCGATATCGGTTGTTACGGAAGCGAAATTCCGACGCCGAACCTCGACAAGCTCGCGGCGACCGGCTTGCGGTTCACCCAATTCTACAACACCGGCCGTTGCTGTCCCAGCCGCGCCGCGCTGCTCACCGGCCTCTATTCGCATGAAGCGGGCGTCGGCCACATGACAGAGGACGACAACCTGCCAGGTTATCGCGGTCGTCTCAATGACACCTGCGTCACCATGGGCGAAGTGATGGGTGGCGCGGGTTACTTCACCGCCATGGTCGGCAAATGGCACGTCGGCCAGGAACATGGCGTCGTGCCATGGAAACGCGGCTTTCAACAGAGCTTCAATTCGCCCGCCGGCGGGTTTTATTATCCGGAAGGCAAAAAGCATCGCTTGTATCTCAATGGCCGGCCGCTTGACGATGATTCATCCGAACTGCCAACAAATTGGTACACAACCGACCTTTATACCGATTACGCCATCCGTTTCATTGACGACGCGCGCGCGGCGAAGAAACCGGCCTTTGTTTATCTTGCCTACAACGCGCCGCATTTTCCGCTGCAAGCGCCCGCGGACGAAATCGCGCATTTTCGCGGCAAATACATGATCGGCTGGGACAAGCTTCGCGAGCAACGCCACGCCAAACAAAAGCAACTAGGCATTGTGAACCCTGCGTGGGAGTTGACTCCGCGCCCCGACGACGTCCAGGCGTGGGACAAATTGTCCGACAAGGAAAAGGACCGTTTCGACGAGATCATGTCCATCTACGCCGCGTGCGTGGCGCACATTGACACCGATGTGGGCCGTTTGGTGGAAGCGCTCAAGCAACGCCGCATGTTCGATAATACGTTGATTCTTTTCATGTCCGACAATGGCGGCAACGCGGAAAGCGGTCCCAATGGCCGGCTCGAAGGCGACCACCCCGGCGCGGCTTATTCAACGGTGTTTTGCGGCAAATCATGGGCGACGCTCGAAAACACTCCGTTCCGCCGCTACAAACATTTCAATCACGAGGGCGGCGTGGCGACGCCTTTGATTGTTCATTGGCCGGACGGTTTTTCCGCGCAAAACGAATTTCGTCAACAACCCGGCCATTTGATTGACATCATGGCGACCTGCGTGGACGTGGGCGGCGCGACTTATCCGAAAGAATTCAATGGCCATGAGATTTTGCCGATGGAAGGGCGCAGTCTTGTGCCGGCTTTCGAAAACAAACCCATCCAGCGCGACGCGATTTTCTGGGAGCACGAAGGCAATGCCGCCGTGCGTGTCGGCGATTGGAAGCTCGTGCGCGCGGGACGGCGCAATCCGTGGGAACTTTACGACATGTCGAAGGACCGCACCGAAATGCACGACCTTTCTGCCGAGCATCCGGACATCGCCAAGAATTTACTGGAAAAATGGCAGGCCTGGGCGGTGCGCACTCACGTTAAACCGTTCCCAACGGCGAAGAAAGAGCCAAAAGCCCCCAATCAGAAAGCAGCATCT
>DASRBR010000017.1:0-2202 GCA_035653495.1 Verrucomicrobiia bacterium | reverse complement strand
TTAAAAGAGCAAGGGATTGAATATTGTTATCTGGATGGCGCGACCAAGGACCGCGCGGCGGTCGTGGCAAAATTTCAGCAGGACGCGCGCGTACCGGTGTTTTTGATCAGCCTCAAGGCGGGCGGCGTCGGCTTGAACCTTGCCGCGGCGGACACGGTGATTCATTTCGATCCCTGGTGGAACCCGGCCGTCGAGGCGCAGGCCACGGACCGAGCGCATCGCATCGGGCAGAAACGCGTCGTGACCAGCTACAAGCTTATCACGCGCGGCACGGTTGAGGAAAAAATCCTGAATCTGCAAACGCGCAAACGCGCAATCATTCAAGACATGCTCGGCGGCGAGGAGGAATTGGCTCAAGCGCTCAATTGGGAGGAGATTCAAGACTTGTTATCTGCCTGAGCAGGCATTCCGGGTGCAAGCCATCCTTCCTTGCTCGCTTTAAGACCGACGTTGTTCGCGATGCGCTGCTGGTCCTTGCCAAAGATGAGTATAAAAGAGGCTTTGTCATGCAATGCCGATTTGCAAAGCGGGCACCAACCCTCATCCTCATTGTCAACCACGTCACAATTTGGACAATAAAAATAGTCCACGTAGCCGAGAGCCCTGTACACCTTTCTTAGTATAAAAACCAAACCGATTGCCGCAAAAGAGAGACTGGCCAGTATGCAACCAATCACAATATCTTTTGTTGAAAATGTATTTTCCAACTTGTGAATCCAGATGTGGCCGAGGACAAAAATTGCGAGAGTGCCTATTCCACCGAAAATCAAAACCAGAATTGGATAGTATATGACACTTGACCAGAACATGTCATGTCGAAGACGATCCAGAACTTGTCGTTTCATCTCTTCTGGAACCCTGACATACATAAACCCATTTTAGCCGAACCGCCTTCCCAATCGCGCGGCGTCGTAAGCGCGGCGCTGGGCTGAACTCATCTTGCTGAAATCAGGCGAGCCATTGGCTGTCGTGGGCCAATCGGCTTTTTGGCCATTTTGGTCAGCGATTGTCGCGGGTCTCGCAACAGTCTCCGGCTTTGCAACGGGCTTATTGCTCGCCAGTGGGTTGTTCCGGATTTCCGCCGTGGCACGGCGAACGGCGCTGCCATCGTAACTCATCGTCTGGTCGGTGGATTTCAAATCATCCTGCAGCGAGCGATGAGGCTTGATGCCTTTCGCTTGCAGGATGGCGTGATACGCGTGAACAGCTTCCTCGGGATTCACGCGCCCGTACGTGATGGCGCGCAGCATCTCAATGAAGGCGAGTTGATGCTCGGCATTGTTGATCTTGCGGCCATAAAGCGCGACGCGCGCGCCATATTTTTGCGCATCGTGAATCAGCTTGAACGCGTCATAAGTCGTGCCTGCGCCACCCCCAAGAATTCCGACGACCAGGTTTGGATCGTATTGCGCGAGTTCCTCCATGGCCTTCGGGCCGTGATAAACGATCTTCAAGAACAATGGCCGGCCCGCGCCCGTCACGCCTGCGAGCGTGCGAATGATTTTATCGTTGATGAATTCGCCCAACTTTTCCGGCGGGATGCCGCTGTTCACGTTCGGATCGAACACCTCAAGAAAGTAACGGAATTTTTTGCGCTCGGCTTCCTCACGAAATGCCTTGAACGCGAGCAACGTTTCGCGGTCCTGTTCCAAATCATTGACGAACGTGCAGGAATAAAGCCCAAGGTTCGCGCCCGGAAATTCATCAGACGAGCGGTCGCATTCCACCTTTCCGCATTGGATATGGTCAATCGTCGCCGAACGAAACGGCTGCGCGGGTTCGGACACGTACGATCCATGGCGGACGACCCAGACATCCGTGGTGTCGTTCGCGCGGGCGGCAGGAGTCACCGGCGAATTTTTGAAGAGGCCTTCCTTGATCGTCAGTTGCTCGTTCACGGACGCGGACATGAGCATGATGTCCACCATGCCCTGGTGCACGACTTCGCGGATGATGTCCAAAAATTCCGGCAGATTGCGCGCGCCGAATTCTTCGCGCGTCCAGACTTCGGGCGAAAACTTGGCCGGCCTTGCGCCGCGTTGCGCGAGGTAACTGCGCGGGCCGGGCGCGCGGACGCCAAAGGCCATATCCGCATCCTTGGCATCGGCCAGGATGAACTCCTTGGTCGAATGCGGCGCGGCGTGGATGGCGGCCAGCTTGCGGTCAAGCGAACGAATCATGCACACGCTTTTACCAAAAAAG
>DASRBR010000016.1:0-6259 GCA_035653495.1 Verrucomicrobiia bacterium | reverse complement strand
AAAAATGAGCGCGGCAAGAATCGCAATGATCGCGATGACCACAAGCAATTCAATCACTGTGAATGCAGCCCTTGTTTTCATTGGATTCTCTGCAACGCAAAAAACTGAACCCTCCAGGCAAATGCTCTTTCATTTGTACTCAGGCCATACCCAATCGCCTTGGTTCAGCAGGTCCAGGGTTCCAGGCTTATTCTTTTCCATCACCACAGTCCCGCCATCGTCCTTTTCATTCCAGCCGACGGAATAGAGCAGGAATTTTTCATCATCGGTGCGGCGATATTTCATCGCGTCGCCGGTGCAAACGTCCAACGGGATTTTTTCCAAAAATTTTGGCGAGAGCGCGTCCAGGGTTTCCGGCAACTTTCCATTTGCCATGCGATACCGTTCCAACGCGCAGGCGATGATGGTTTCGTTCACATTGTTTTGGTTGAATGGCGGTTTTTGACAATACTTGGAAAGGCCCTCCAGCCACAAAGGAACCATGGCTTGATGATGCAACAATCGAGAAAAAGCGCCTCCGAGTTGATGCGTGGTTGCCGCAACCGAATTCACAATGTCCGGATGAATCACGTTTTTTTCAGCATCGAATGCCGACACCAACTTTTCAACCAGATGCTGTTGCACGATTTGTTCCTGATACAGCCAGCCATCGGGAACAAACCGGAGCAATACAATGTCTCCGGTGGGTTGGCCGGGCCCTCCCCAAATATTTTCCATGGCTTCCGGGTGCTTGCGCACGTAGTCGTAAAAGACCATGCCGAACGCGATGCGTTCGCCATTCAGCGCCTTCTCTCCGTCTTTGATGAAGGAGATTTCTTCCAATCTCTTTTGAAACGCCTGCAATTGCGCGTCCGACCAGCGATGTTCATTCAATCCCTCCCAGATGATTTGGTCTCCTACACCGCTGAAGATCGCCTCACGCATCAACTGCGAGATGATGATCGGCTCATCTTTCACCGAGTCACCCAAGTAGAATATCAACTGGACATCCTGAAACGCCGCGTCTGTTTTTCCCAAAGCCAGTTCCGAAGACGCCCTTGCTTGCAGAACGTGCGCCAGCTTCTTCAACACGCCCAAATGCGGCAGCAAAATCCCGGCAGGATCTTCATCTTCATAATGGACATTGAACCTCGAATAAGGCTGCTTGCTCGCGGTGCGAATTTCATCCAGCACCGGATCATACCGTTTCATGTAATCCAAAAGATAAGTCGCGGCTTCCGTTCGGGAGAAATTCGTCGGCGACAGGTGCTCCGCCGCATGTCTGTTTGTTTTGGTAATTGTCATTTTGCGAAGGTCCAACTCAATCCCGGACGCGAGTGTCGGCAAATCGGTCAATTGTCCCTGAACAGGATTATCGGTATATAGCGGTTTCGAAGGCTTCAAATGGTCTATGATTTCCCTGCCGAATTCTTGCGCCCGCTGCGCCGCATTCGTGTCACGCCAGGGCGAGCCGGTGAATGGCCGCGGATTTAAATCAAGCACCGGCTTGAGAAATGGCGTCATGGCAAAATTTTGGTCGTCGGGCACCGGCGCCGGAATGAGCTTCTGCAAATCAAAACTGATGCCCTGCGATTCCGCTTCCTGCCGGTATTTTTTCCACGCCCGTTTTCCCCGCCAATCCTCCTCGGCGTAAAATAGGGCGATCAATGTGACCAATGCAGCCGCGCCAACCAGGAAATATCCAAAGACGCGCCATCCGCGAGGCCTGCGCGAAGACCCGGCAGCAGCCTGCTCACTGGGCGAAGATGAAGAATTTTGCATAACGATGGTCTAACGAAATGGAGTTTTGGAGTGATGGAGTAGTGGAAGGGTGCGATGTGCGATTATAGTTGGACATTACTCCACCACTCCAATACGCCAATGCTTTCATAACCCGTTCACATGATGATGAATAATTCGCGCCGTTGTTCGCTGCGCGGCCCCGAATTTTTTGGCGTTGCTGCAGCAGCAGACGCAGTCGGTCCCAGCAATTGCGCGAGCAACTGCTTCTGTTCCCGCAATGCGCTGAGCACCTGCGGATTTTTTGTCGCGGCCAATTCACCACCAGTCGGACGCAACGATTCGCGCGCAGCCAAATGCAGCGCGAAAATGGCAATCCACACAGCCGCAAGTCCGGCCCAAGCGCGCCGCCAGGGCAGGATGCACTCGCGCCAAAACCCGTCGAAAACCGACCCGATGCGCGTTGAAAAATTTTCTCCAGCATGCGCCGATTCGCGGGCGATTGCGGCGAGTTTGTCGGGGCCGATTGCGCCAAGTTTCGTTTCGGCTGAGCGATGCCGTCCCAAAATGATTTCACGCGGGGTTTTCATGATTCATTTTCCTCAAACAGTTTTTTGAAAGCCTTGCGGGCGTAATGCAGGCGCGACTTGACCGTTCCAAGCTGCGCGCCGGTGATGCGGGCGATTTCTTCCAGCGAAAAATCCTCAACGAAATAAAGCAGCAACACGGCGCGATGCGCGACGGCGAGCTGGTCCAGCAATCGCATGAACTCGGCCTCCTGCTCCTTGCGGATGAGCAGGTCGCGCGGGCCGGGCTCGAAATCCGGCAAATCTTCGTCCTGCGGATCGATTGCAATTTCCTGCGGCCGGACGCGACGCCAATGCTGGATGCATTTTTGATGCGCGATGTTGAACAGCCACGAAGCGAATTTATCGTCGTCGCGCAAGGTGCCGATGTGCCGCGCCGCGTTGATGAAGCTTTCCTGCACGATGTCCAGGGCAGCTTGTTCATGATGTACCAGTTCGAACACATAGGCATAAAGCGGCAACCGAAAACGCGCGAGCAACGCGGCCCAGGCGTCAGCATCCCCGGCGCGGGCGGCGGCCACGGGCAGTTGTTCGCGTTCAGACGCCACGACCATTTTCATCAAGGTAGAATGCGGCATTGGCAAAAAGGTTCAACGAATCATCATCCATACCCGGTTATACAAACGTGGCTGCTCCCAAAGTGGTCCTTCCCTGCTCGTTGCCGGCTTGCCATGGCACTTTTTTCTGTATAGCATGGGACTTGTGCCCCTACGACGTAAACAGGATTGGATTCGACCCAGGGCTTGCGGCTTTCTTTGGACTTTTTTGCTCCTGTTTTTCCTGCTGGGCGGAAATTCCTTCGCCATAGATTATTCATTCGACATCTGGCAGACGGAGGACGGTCTTCCTTACAACTCGGTCACATCCATCGTCCAGACGCGCGACGGTTATTTGTGGCTCGGCACTTACAACGGCCTGGTGCGGTTCGACGGCATGCGTTTCAAGGTTTTCGATCCGGGCAACACGCCGGAAATGAACAGCGGCCGCATCACCAGCCTGTTCGAAGACCGCGATGAACGGCTCTGGATCGGCCATGAGACCGGCGAACTGACCTGTTATTCCCACGGACATTTCAGCCGTGTGAAGCTTGGCGGCAACTGGCCCGGCGGCGAAATCGTGGACATCAACACCGATCCGGAGGGCGATTTATGGTTGCTGACCAAAACCGGCTGGCTGTTTCGCCTGCGCCAAAATTTCGCCATTTCGCCCGGCAAAGGCGCCGCTGCGTTGCCGCGCGTGACCTCGCTCATCAAAGGGCGCAAGGGAAAGCTTTGGATCTTGCGCGATACGATGGTCGGCTCGCTGGAAAAAGGGCAGATGCTCAATTGGCCGACGAGCGACAACCCGGCGACAAATTTTTTTCAACGGGCCTGCCCAAGCCAGGATGGCGGCTTGTGGATCGTGGGCAATCAGCGGTTGAAAAAATGGACGGAACGCGGTTGGGCGAAGGATTTGGGACAGGTTCCATGGGGAGGAAACACGCCCATGGCAATGGTCGAAAGCCGGACTGGCGATGTGGTTGTCGGCACTTTGGAATCGGGTTTGTATATCGTTTCGCAGGACGGCACGTCCCGGCATTTTAGCCGCCAAAATGGGCTTTCCCACGATTGGGTGCGCTGTCTTTGTGAAGATCGCGAGGGAAACATCTGGGTCGGCACCGGCGGCGGCGGCCTGGCCGCGTTGCGCGCGCGAACTGTCAAAATGGTCAAGGTGCCTGACGATTGGCAGGGGCGTACGGTCTTGTCGGTCACGCCGAGAGCAACCGGTGGATTATGGGTGGGAACGGAAGGCGCGGGTTTGTATCGGCTGGCCGAAGATTCAACCACGCGCTTCGCGCTCACGAACGGCTTATGGAACGCGTTCGACTGGTCGGTGCTGGAAGATGCGCACAAACGCTTGTGGGTCGGCTCGTGGGGCAATGGATTGTTTTACAGCGACGGCGATGGTTTCCAACAACCGCCCGGGCTGGACCAAACTTCGGCAGTGACGGCGCTTTATCAAAGCCGCGATGGCGCGTTGTGGATGGGAACTTCTTCCGGTTTGGGCCGCTTTGAAAATGGAAAGTCCACGTGGTACACGAAAAACGGCGGCGCGACGTTGTCCGACGTAAGGACCATCACTGAGGATGCGTCGGGCACGATTTGGTTCGGGATGCTGGGCGGAGGGTTGGGCCGGCTCAAAAACGGCCAGATAACGCAATTTCACAAGCAGGATGGTTTGGCCAGCGATTTTGTCTGGTCGCTGTTCGCGGATGATGACAGCGCAATTTGGATCGGCACGTTCGGCGGGGGATTGTGCCGCTTGAAGCAGGGAAAATTTTCGACGATCACGAGCGACCAGGGTTTGCCGAACAATGTCATCTGCCATATCGAGGACGATCGGCGCGGGAATTTTTGGATCAGTTCTTATGGCGGTATTTTTCGCGTGCGCAAAAACGATTTGCGCGAATGCGCGGATGACACGAACAAAAATGTGTTCTGCTTCACTTACGGCAAGGACGATGGGCTCAGCACGCTGGAATGTTCGGGCGGCTTTCAACCTTCCGGCTGCCAAACGCGCGATGGACGCCTCTGGTTCCCGACCACCAAGGGGCTTGCCGTGGTGGACCCGGCGGATGTGCGGGTCAATCCCACCATTCCGCGCACCATCATCGAGGAAGCATCGGTGGATGGGCAGGCGGTTTCGCTGGCCCAAGATCACGATGCCGACAAGCCGTTTGGTCTGGAGATTTCTCCCGGCAAGCAGCGCTTTGAATTTCATTACACCGGGTTGAGTTTGGTTGCTCCCGAAAAAGTGCGCTTCCAATACATGCTCGAACCATTGGAGAGCGACTGGACCAAGGCCGGCACGCGGCGCGTGGCGTATTACAGTTATTTGAAACCCGGCGATTACACCTTTCGCGTGAAATCCTGCAATAACGACGGCGTTTGGGACGAGCAGGGGGCGTCGCTTTCGGTGCGCGTGCTGCCGCACTTTTGGCAGACGTGGTGGTTCGGCACGGGGCTTGTTCTCGCAGGCGGAAGTTCCGTGGGCGGCGCGGCGCGTTACCTCACGCGGCGGCGGCTTCGCAAGAAAATGGAAAAATTGGAACGCCAGCGCGCGATCGAAAAAGAGCGGGCCCGCATCGCCAAGGACATCCACGACGACCTCGGCGCGAGCCTTACGCGCATCACGTTGCTCAGCCAATCCGGCCGCGCTGACGAGGACCCGCATCATTCAGCGGCGCATCTCGACCAGATTTATCACACAGCCCGCGAACTGACGCGCGCGATGGATGAAATCGTCTGGGCGGTCAGCCCACAGCACGACACGCTGGACAGTTTGGTCGCGTATCTGGGCAAGTTCGCGCAGGATTTTTTGAGCGTCGCGGGCATTCGTTGCCGGCTCAACGTTCCCATCGAGCTTCCAGCCTGGCAAATGACCGCGGAAGTGCGCCACAATTTGTTCCTCGCGTTCAAGGAAATCTTGAACAACGTGCTCAAACACGCCTCGGCAACCGAAGTGCGCGTCACCTTGACGCCGTCGCCCGACGGTTTCTGGCTGGTGGTTGACGATAATGGCAAAGGTTTTGATCCCTGCTCTCACAATGCTGACGAGCCTGCTCATGCAGCGGCCGATTATGGCCTGCGCTTCTCGCATGGGAACGGGCTGGCGAACGTCAAAAAGCGGCTCGAAGAAATCGGCGGAAAATTCGAGTTGAGAACCGCTCCCGGCGAAGGGACGACTGTGAAGTTTTGGATCAATGTCAGGGCCTGATGCGAGAGCGTCATCAATTTTGACGACAGCCCAAAATGCTGCTTGCGCTTGCCCAATGCGCCATTCCGGGAGTATCTAGGGGCCATGAAGCCCCTCGTTTTTGTGGCATTGCTTGCCTTGCTGCTCACCGGCTGCAAACGGCACGAAAACGCTTCCGCTCCGCCGCCATCCAATGGCGACCAGGCGCAAGAGGGTCA
>DASRBR010000015.1:0-3042 GCA_035653495.1 Verrucomicrobiia bacterium | reverse complement strand
GCGCGGCGAATACTCGTATTTGCACCTTCGCCATTCAAAGTGGCGTGACGATACGGAGATGTTTCCGGAATGTTCGATGCATTGGGCGATTTTTTTGTTGAGCTTGAAGGAGTTTGTCGAGACAGGCCGGGGGCGTCCGCATCCCTACGACATGCCCGTGAACATTGACCGTTGAGATGTGCTCGAAAACATTAACCAACCGAACAAAAGAATGTTATGAAACAGAATTATCATGCGAGCGTTTCCGCAAACATTGCGCCGTCTGACGCGGTAAAGAAAATCAACCGTCTCTCCGCGTGGTGGGGGAAGGATTTCGAAGGCACCGCGGAAAAAGTTGGCGATGTTTTTGGGATTCGCTTTGGCGAGACGTGGGTCAGATTCAAAGTGGTGGAAATCGTGCCGAATAAAAAACTGGTATGGCAAGTTATGGACTGTTATCTGCCCTGGCTGGCGGATAAAACCGAGTGGAGAAACACCCGGTTGGTTTGGGAATTATCAAACAACAATGGCTCAACCCAAATTGACTTTACCCACGTGGGGCTTGTTCCTGAACTTGAATGTTACGACAATTGCAGAGAAGGATGGAATTTCTACATCAATGAAAGTCTGCGCAAATGGCTGGCCGAAAACCACGGCGTGCCCAACGGGAGAATGAGCTGCCGGTAAAATTTAACAACAAATCAACAACAACCAAACAAAAGGAAAGTTATGAACGCAATGGAAATGAGCAATCAAGGTTACCTGCTGCTGCTCCACGCCAATGAATGGTGGAAGGGCCTGGGGCGGGAAGAACTGGAAAAACATATCGCGCAAAATCACGCCTGGCTGGAGGGCCTGATGGCCTCCGGCAAGATCACCGCCGGACAGGCACTGGCCCGCAGCGGAGCGATGGTCTCCGGCAAGAACGGGCGCAACATCACGGACGGCCCGTTCGCCGAGGCCAAGGAAGTCATTGCCGGATATTTGCTGTTAAACGTCAGGACGCTTGAGGAAGCCGTTGCCGTGGCAAAAACCTGCCCGTGTCTGGCCTTCGGCGGCAAGGTGGAAGTCCGTCCGCTGACAAATGAATGTCTGTCCACGAAGCGTCTCGAAGAATTAAAGCGCGAGGAAGAACTTGCGGCGGCTTAATTCCAGAAACATTCAACGCGCAACACTCAGCCAAAAAAATTATGAGCGTACTCAATCCAACGGAAAAAAATCACCACGGTTTCATGTTGCTGTTCATTGGCACGGACTGGCACCGGGGCCTTTCGCCGGAGGAAATGCAGAAGGTCTCCGAACAATGGATGGCCTGGTTCAAACGCCTGACCGAACAGGGCAAGGCCGTTGCGGGCCATCCGCTGGAGCACGATGGAAAAACCGTTTCTGGAAAAAACGCGCACGTTACCGACGGGCCGTTTGCGGAAGCCAAGGAAGCCATCGGCGGCTATTTTCTGCTCGACGTGGCCACAATGGACGAGGCCGTGGCCATCGCCCGGCAATGTCCCGGGCTGCCTTACGGCGCGAAGGTCGAGGTTCGGGCGGTGCGCGCGGCCTGTCCGCTCGCGCCGGAAAATAAAATCGAGGAAGCGCTTGGAGGTGCGAAGTAGATGCCTCACCTCACGCAAAGGACGTGAAGCAGGAATTTCAGGTCTTTCCAAAGACGTGGCGACCTTTGCGAACTTTGCGTGAGGGAAAAGAAAACCAATCCTGCCCAACCCCATCAAACTTCACCATGTGTTGCGCGTCGCTGAAAAAATGGCGAAGCTGGTTGAACCGAAAATTCCGGATTGATTTTCCGAACCGACGGTTCAACTTGACGTCGAAAATTACAATTGACAACCCAACGACGAGGAGTTTCTGAAATGAAAATCACCGATATCGCCTTCTTCGCCTACGCCGTCAGCGACATGAATAAGTCCCGCGCCTTTTACGAGGGCGTGCTCGGCCTCAAGCCTAATTCCGAATACGACGGCTCGGACAACCCGAACTGGGTGGAATACGACATCGGTGCCGGCACGCTCGGCATCGGCTGCGCGCCCGGCATGTGGGACCCCTCGCCCAAAGGCGCTTCGGCGGCGCTCGAAGTGGAAAATTTCGATGAAGCGGTGGCCACGGTCAAAGCCAATAACATCCCCATTGTTATGGGGCCGCATGATTTTCCATCCTGCCGGATGATCGTCATCGCCGACCCTGACGGCAACCGCATTACATTGCACAAACGCAAAACCAAATCGAAGGAACCATGAGCAAAGTTCGGTATTGGTCGGCACAAAAAAGGGCGCATTCATCCTCAGCGGGGATGGCCAGCGCAAAAACCGGGAAATCAGCGGCCCGCACTTTGCCGGCCGGGAGATGCACCATCTCAAAGGCTTGCTGGTTGACTCGAATCGCTTTTACCCGTTGTGCTTGGGCTTGAAACCGAATTCCGAATTCGCCAGCTCCAGCAACCCGACCTGGATGGAATAGGAAATCGGCACCCGGCTCGCGCTGCGTCAACGGAAGAAGAAATGAAATCGTTCAAGTCGCAACTGTTGTGGGACGCGGTGTTGGTGGTTGGCGCGCCATTGTTGCTGGCCGCCGTTGAATGTTTCCATCCGCACCCGCACGATCTCCTGGCCTTGGACCAGCGACGATGGCTGGCGATTCATTACGCGCAAACCCCGCTGTTCCCGCTTTCGGCGCTGGCCGTAGCGGCGCTGGTGCGCGGCGTTGCGGACGTAGCGGCCGGACTTTGCCGCGCGGCGATGTTCGTTTTCGCCATCAGCTACACGGCGTTCGACACCGCTGCAGGCGTTGTCACCGGCATCCTCATCAAGCGCGCACACGAATCGAATGCGCCGGAAGCGTGGCGCGCGGCGATTGAAGCGATTTGGCAGCATCCGATCATGGGCGGTTCGGGTTCTCCGTTTCTGGCGGTGCTGGGCGCGGTGGCGCTGGCGGTCGGAACGGTGACGTGCGCCATTTCACTCAAGCGAGCCGGTCGCCCCTGGCCGCCGGTGATATTGCTCGCGGCGGCGGGCTTCGGCCTCTGCATTTTCAAAACGCACGCCTGGCCGGGCG
>DASRBR010000014.1:0-6999 GCA_035653495.1 Verrucomicrobiia bacterium | reverse complement strand
CCGCCATGATGACGCCGTGACCGCCGCCAGAAACGTAGGAAAGAGTGATGCTGGTAACCGGGCTTGAGGTGTTCAGCAATGTGACATCGAGCGAATAAAGCCGTGGGTTATTGCCATTAACCGAACTGAACGTGAACGCCTGCACGTCAACGCGCCCGTTCGCCGTCCACGACACGTTGTTGCCATTGTACCAATCGGGAATGATTGCCGTGCCGGAATCAGTTGCGCCGCTTTGATGATGGACGACGTATGAGAACGTGACGCCGTTGTGGCCGCCGCTTTCAAGAAATGAAAGCGTGGTGAACGCGGCCGGCGACGACAACGTCAAGGTCGCGCTCGTCAGCGTTGAGTCGAGCATCACCGCGTTGTTTGCCGTGTAGCTCGGTGCCATGATGTAGGAATGATTGGCAACCGTCTGGCTGGTGAAGGTCGTGCCGGGATGCGGCAGGCCGGTGGTCGGCGCGTTGGTATCGTAACCTTCCTCATACCAGCTAGTGCCGGTGTTGCCGATGCCGTTGTCCATGGAAGCCGTGGTATAACCACCCGGAATGATCGGCGCGGGCGAAGAGGCGGGAACAATCATCTTTTCGTTGAAACTGCCGCTGGTGAGAGGAATCGGTGAGAAACCCGCTTGCGCGGAAGCCGCACAGAAAATCGCGAAAAAGACAAATGCCTTTGCGTTGCGCATGAAGCGTAGTACCCTACCAAAACTGCCGTCCAAATTCCAGCACAATGCGCTCGTGTTCGCTTTTTGATTGCGCGCCGCAGGATCGGGCGATAAACCAATTATGATATTCAATTGACGCTTATGCCATTGCTCAAACTGAACCGCATCAATAAAGGCGGCGAAATTTTCCTCAACAGCGACCAGATCCGTTTCATAGAGATCGAGACCGGCTCGTCCACCATCAATATGGGGCCGGGCAATGTTTATGCTGTGGAGGAAACCCCGGAGGCCATCGCGCAACAAGTCGAAGAACTGCACATCAGACGTATTCGCGATGCCATCATCTCCAGCGGGCTTGTGGACAAGAAAAAAGATACACTTTGATTTAGCTGAGATTTCATTCTTGGGCCAGCGTTGTGCCCGCGGCAGTTCAACTTCAATTTCTAATTTGAAATCCGAAATTTGAGATTTGAAATTTGAATGCACACCGGCGCAATCACGGGCGTTGCCTTCATACCGGCGCAACCACGCGCAATGCTTTTTGCTTGATGGAAAATGTAGCGGGCAAATGACCGATGTTCTCGCCGTCCACTTCAATTGGAGTCGGCGCCTCGCTGGTCAACGTGAGTGTTTTGGCCTGGAAACTTTGCGCGACGCCCTGGGGCAAATTCATCCGCGCGACAAACATTCCCGTGCAACGCACCAAGGTCAGCCAGTTGGCTTTTGGGAACACGCGCACTTCGAGCAAACCATCCCGCAAATCCGCGCCCGGGTGCAACCGATAACGTCCGCCATAGAAACAACCATTCCCGATCAACACCAGTTCGCCTGTGGCGCTGTGCGTGCCGTTCGTTGCCGTGACGCGCGATGGTTTGTCGCGCATCGCTTCGACACCCGCCCAAACATATGCCAGCGGACCCAGTTTTTTCTTGAGCTGCCAATCAGCGAGTTCAATTGCGCGCGCGTCGAGGCCGGTTCCGGCCAGTTGCGCGAAGTATCTTTTGCAAGGCGCGCCGTTGGTGACGCATTCGACCATCGGCAAATCAATCCGGGTTTCATTTCCCGCGCGCAATATCTGCCAGCCCTGCTTCAATCCCGCCGGCATTCCCAATTCTTTCGCGAAAACATTTACAGTCCCGAGCGGCAGCACGCCCAGACGCGCCCGTTCAAAGCCATCCGGCACATCGCCGATGCCGTTGAGCACCTCATTCAACGTGCCGTCGCCGCCCGCCGCAATCACGGTTTCAAATCCTTCGCGCACCGCTTCCGCCGCCAACGGACGCGCGCCGCCCGCGGAAACAGTTTGTTTCAAGGCGCATTCCGCGCCGATCTCGTCCAGATGCCTGCGAAACCTTTTCGCCTTCTCACCGCGCGCGGTCGGGTTGAAAATCACACAAATGCGCATACGAATTATTTTTCAAAAGTCTTCGGGCAGGAGTCGAGAACAATTCCGGGTTTCTTCCGGCTATTTGGTTGAACTCGCCTCGCCCTTTTCCTAAACTGCGAAACATGAGTAATCAGACTGACCTTAAATTCGTCAAACTTCCTTTTTATCTGGGCGCCTTTTTCTGCGATGCCGTGCTGATCGGTTTTGCATACGTTTATGCGCGGCATGCCCATTCGCCGATGGGTGTTTTTGAGGCGCTGCTTTTCCTGCTTTGCGGCGCGATTGGCGCGGGTGTTTTCATTCTTCCATTCTGGCTCGAGTATCGGGCGGCGGTGCGGATGGTCGAGACAGGCGCGGTCGTTTCGACGATGTCGCAGCTGCAAAACATCGAGGAAATCGCGCGGCAGATCGGCGGCGCAACCGCCCAATGGCAAGGCGTGCAGGAACATTGCGTGAAGACCACGACCACCGCGAAGGAAATCGCCGACCGCATGACCGCCGAAGCGAATGCGTTCACGGATTTTCTCAAGAAGGCCAATGACAATGAGCGCACCAATTTGCGGATGGAGATCGAGAAACTTCGCCGCGCCGAGGGCGACTGGCTGCAGATCATCGTGCGCATGCTCGACCATACCTACGCGTTGAACCAGGCTGCGGCGCGCTCTGGTCAACCGGGATTGATCGAGCAGCTTGGCCATTTTCAAAATGCCTGCCGTGACGTTGTGCGCCGAATTGGTTTGGTGCCGTTTGTCGCCGGTCCCAACGAGCGATTTGACGCGAAAATCCATGAGTGCCACGACGCTCAAGCGAAATCCTCGCCGATGCCAAGGTGCGTGAGACAATTGCGACCGGTTACACCTATCAAGGCCAATTGCTGCGTCCGGCGCTGGTCTTCTTGCAAAGCCCTGCGTCCGAGCCCGCCGTCAACGAGGCTGCTGCGCCGGCTGCAGCAGTGAACGGCAAGGTCAAGGAAGTGCATGCGATCGAAGAGCAGACGTTGCTCTGAGAATTTTTCTTTGCAGGAGCCGATGCTGGTCATTTCCTTAAGATGCTTTTATTTCCAACGACTCCTTTACCGCCAGGAAATGCAAACACATTTTGCTGACCGGCCGGTTATAAATCCGGTTAAGTGCCTGGGCGTAAAGCCGCAACTGCGGTTCGTATAATTTTCGTTTTTGGTCAAGTTCGTCTGGTTTCATCCGGTCGGTCTTGAAATCCACCAGCCAGATTTCTTCAGGCAAAATCACCGCCAAATCCGCCACGCCCTGCACCACTACGAATTCGTCATCAAACAATTCTGGCACATGTGCTGTCTGCGCTTTCAATTCTCCCGGTGCAAAACGCGCCGTGAATTCCAATTCGCGCCGGACAAACCTGGCATTCTGGCGGATTTTTTTGCCGATCTCCGATTGCCAGAACGCCGCCAGCGCCGTGAAATCCAACGCGCCCATTTCTTCCGCCGACAATGCGCCCTCCAGTTCCAATCGCTTTGCTTCCGCCTGTAATCCCGCAACCGTTCCCGCTTGTTCCAGCGAAACATGTTGCAAAAACGAATGGTGCGCGTTCCCGATTTCGCCCGCCGATAATTTTCCACGAAGCGTCCGTTTTGAGTCGGTAAATTTCCAATTTGAAATCTCAAATTTCTGAGCGGCCTCCATCTCTTCGGCCAACCGTCGGCGCAACGCCGTGACCGAAGTTTTGGCGGGTTCCTGCGTCGCCGGCATGTGCGGATATTTCCAAGTCAATCGTTCGTGTAATTGATTCCATTCGCGTTCACTGATTGTGGCATTGGATTCATTCGGTTCGGTGCCGGATTCGCCCGCCAATTTTTCATCCAGCAAACGCTTGTCCAAATCGTCGTAAATCGTCCAGCGCAGCCATGCATTTTCGCCAAACGGCGCGGCGAATGGGGCGCCGGAAGCTTTCGCGTTCCACGCTGAGATCCAATCAAGGTAGCTTCGCGCGGCGAGCAGGGCAGGGGTGGTCAACTCCGCTGGTTCGCTCGATTGCTTGTGGAATTTTTTTTCCGGCACGCTGCCGGCAAGGATGAGCGTGTCTCGCGCGCGTGTCAGCGCCACATACAACAGCCGCATCTCCTCGCCGAGCGTTTCCTGTTTTTGCCGCTGCCGCGCGAGCCAGTACGGCAGGCTCGGATAACGCTGGCCTGTATGCGGTGGCTTTACCTGCGGGCAAAGGCCATACTCCGCATCCAAAATGATTTCCGCGCGCAGGTCGGAAAGATTGAACGGCTTGCCCAAATCCGCCGCGACAACCACCGGAAATTCGAGCCCCTTGCTTTGATGGATGCTCATCAACCGCACGGTGTCTTCGCCGGAAATCGCTGCGACCTGCGGCTCGGTTTCCGCGGCTTGCTGTGCCTCGATGAAGCGCAAAAAACGGAACAAGCCCTGCCGTTGAAAGGCGTCAAACTGTTGCGCCAGCGCGACCAATCTTTGCACGTTGGCGCGGCGTTGTTCGCCACGCGATTGCGTCAACAACCATTCGCCATAATGTGTTTCGCCCAGCACGGCTTCCAGGCAGCGCGACAACGAAACCTGCCGCGCAAGCCGACGCCACGCGGCAAAATTTTTCAGGAAACGGTCGGCTTTCGTCCAGCCGGGCTGGCCCTTGCGCGTTTCGTGAAAGCGCTGCAACGCGGCCCAGCAATGGCCTTTCGGAACAATGAGCCGGATGGACGCGAGTTCGTCGAGCGTCATTCCTACCAGCGGCGAATGCAACACCGCGAGCACCGGCACATCCTGCAACGGATTGTCGAGCAATTGCAAAAGGCTCAACAAATCCGTCACTTCCATGCTTTCGTAAAAACCGTTGCGCGCGATGGTGAGCGGAATGCCGACGCGCGTGAATTCGCGCGCGTAACTTTCCGCCTTGCCCGCAGGCGAGCGCAGCAACACCGCCATGTCGCCCCAGTGCACCGCGCGAAATGATTTTTCCTCTGCGTCCCAGATCTGATGGCCGGACGTTTTCAATTCTCGCAAGCGCAACGCGATCATCCGCGCTTCCTTGGCCGCTTCTTCGAGGTTCATCATCTCGGTCCAGGCGCGCGAAGATTCGTTTTCGCCTTCGGGCGCGCCCGCATCTCCCGCGCCTTTCAAGCGCAGATGCAATTCAACGCGCGGCGAAGCATCCTGCGCCAATGAGAGCGCAGCGCGATGTTCGGGATCGCCGAATCGTAATTCCGCTTCCGGTCCATACGGCACGCCGCCAATCGCGCGCCGCATCAACCCGCCGAAAAGTGAATTGATGAAGCTCAAAATTCCTTCGCGGCTGCGGAAATTGTCCACGAGTGGAATGGCCGCGCCCGCTTCGCCGTTCCAGGTGTCCACGTAATCCTGGAAAATGCGCGGATCGGCGAGGCGAAAACGATAGATGCTCTGCTTCACATCGCCAACGAGGAAACGGTTCGCGGCATCATCTTCGCGGCTGAGCGCCTTGAGAATGGCGTCCTGCGCATCATTGATGTCCTGGTATTCGTCAACGAAAACGAACCGAAGTTTTTTGCGCCAATGTTCGGCGGTTGCTGTTGGTTGGCCCGTGGCGCGGTCCCAAAGCAATTCGAGCGCGTGCTGTTCAAGATCGTGAAAATCCACGACGCCCAGTTCGCGTTTGGCTTCGCTGAACTTGTTGGTGAACTCGCGCGCGAGTTGCAACAGTGTGGTCATCTGCGGACGCACCCAGCTCCAATCCTGCGTGAGCGGATTTTCTTTCTCTTTTCGCGCAAGCGAATGAAAGAACGCCGCCTCCGCAAAAAAATCTTCCAGCGGTTTTCGCCACGCGGTTTTTTTTCCGGCAGGCCACGTTCCATCGGCGAGGCGAATTTGCTCCAATACGTCGGCGCATTCTGACTGCCCGGGATGGGAAGACATTTCGTTCAAGATGGACGCGCATTCGGCCGCTTTCTTGTTCTCATGCGCTGCATCGCGCAATGCGGGCAGCCAGCAATTGCGCCAATCCTCAATCCCATGCATCAGCCATTGCTGCCATTGCGCGGGTTCGGCGGATTGGAACATCGCGAGTTGCGCGTTGAACCATCCGGCGGGATCGCGCAACGTTTGCGTATAATGATGCAGCTTCAAGACCAGCGCGCGGATCGGCTTGTCCCAGCCGCGGCCCTGCGACTGGATCAATTGCTGCACCGCCGCGGCGGATTCCGTCGTGCCGGCGTAATGTCCCTGAAAAATTTCCTCGAGCGTTTCGTCGGCGAGCAATTTGGCTTCTTCCTCCGGCATCACCGTCAATTGCGGGTCCAATTCCAATTCGTAAAAATGTTGCCGCACCAGTTGCAGGCAAAAACTGTGCAACGTGCCGATATGCGCGGTTTCGAACAACGCCAGTTCCTCGGACCAGCGCAGTTCATCCTTTTTTGCGGCAAATTCCTGTTCGAGCCGGGCGCGAATGCGCTGGCGCATCTCGGCAGCGGCGGCATCGGTGAAGGTGACCATCAGGATTTCGTCGAGCGATGCCGGATTTTTTTTGTCCAGCAAACAACCGAGGCAACGCTCGACCAAAGTGCTGGTCTTGCCCGTGCCCGCGCCCGCGACGACAAGCACGTTCCCGCGTGCCGCGACAGCTTTTTGTTGGGCAGGGGTGAGGCTCATGCGGATAGGGAAAACGCTGAACAACCAACGCTGAACATTGAACATCGAACGCCAAATGGCTGAAAATCAGGAACATTCGATGTTCGGCGTTGGATGTTGCGCGTTCGATGTTTCAGTTCTTCAAGTGGCCCGGCCTCCGCGCGAACACATTTTTTTTCCCGATAGCGTGGTTTAGCGTGGTTTAGCGTGGTTGAAGTGCAACGAGGTGAAACAAGCTGCAACAGTCGAGGCCAAAACGCGTGAAAATCACGCCATGCGCGTCCGTCGACCAGCCCGACATCTGCGCGGGATTGTAACTGAGCGGACAGGGCTGTCCGCGCTCCCAT
>DASRBR010000013.1:0-2020 GCA_035653495.1 Verrucomicrobiia bacterium | reverse complement strand
CCGTCACGCTGCCGTTCGAAAATGGCGAGCGTCCGCTGGTGGCTTATCCGCAAAAGCGCAAACTCATCCGCCAGACGGCGCGTCCGCCGCAGTTGGAAACGCCCTTTGCGGTCTTCAACGAAAGCATCATCACGCCGAACGACGCGTTCTTCGTCCGGTATCATCTGGCGGGCGTTCCGACTTCGATCGATGCCGACGCGTTCCGGGTGAAGATCGCCGGCAATGTTTCCAAACCGATGGAATTTTCAATCGCCGATTTGAAATCGCAGTTCGAGCCGGTGGAAATTGTCGCCGTGCTTCAATGCTCGGGCAACAGCCGCGGTTTTTCAAAGCCGCGCGTGGGCGGCGGGCAGTCGGGCAACGGGGCGATGGGCAATGCGCGCTGGAAAGGCGACCGTCTCAAGGACGTGCTCAACAAGTGCGGCCTGGGCGAAGGCACGCGCCAGGCGACGTTCAACGGCATGGATTTTCCGGTGATCAACACCACGCCGGATTTCGTCAAGGCGCTGGACATTGATCACGCGATGGACGGCGAAGTGATGCTTGCCTACGAAATGAACGGGCAGGATTTGCCATGGCTTAATGGTTATCCGTTACGGCTCGTTGTGCCGGGTTATTACGGAACGTATTGGGTCAAGCACGTCAACGACATCAACGTGGTGAAGGAGGATTTGGAAAACTTTTGGATGAAATCGGCCTATCGCATTCCCGACAATGCCGGGCATTGCCTCGAACCGGGCACGAAGATGGGCAAGTCAGTCCCGATCAATCGTTACAACGTGCGCTCGTTCATCACCAGCATCGCCGATGGCGCAAAGTTGAAACATGGCGAGCAATTGACGGTGCGCGGCATCGCGTTCGACGGCGGTTATGGGATACAGGAAGTTTTGTTCTCGGCGGATGGCGGCGAGAGCTGGCGCGAAGCGAAATTGGGCGAGGACCTCGGCAAATATTCGTTCCGCGAATGGACGATTCCGTTCACGCCGAAAAAGAAGGGCAAATTTGCATTGAAAGTGAAGGCGACCAATGTCATCGGCCAATCGCAGCCGCTGGAACCGCTTTGGAATCCCTCCGGCTACATGCGCAATGTCGTCGAAACTGTCAACGTGAGCGTTTCATAAAATTACCGTGAAAATGAAATCCAATAATTTTGAAAAGGTGCAAAAGCACCGGAATTTTTTTGCGCTGCTGGCCGTCGCTGTTGGCATCGCCGGTTTTGCGCTCCTCCTGCACGCGAAGGAATTCGACATGCCGCCGGATACGGAAACATTGAAACCGGGTCCCGGCGTGGAATCTGCCGCGATGTGCACGGCCTGCCATTCGCCCGATTACCTCGCGACCCAACCGCCCATGCCGCGCACGTTTTGGAAGGCGGAAGTCACCAAGATGATCGAGAAATACGGCGCGCCCATCCCGACGAACCAGGTTGACGCGATCACGGATTATCTCGTCGCAACTTACGGGAAAAAGGAGACAACGAAAACTGCAGCGAAATGATGCAGCGCATCAGCCCAACCATTGCCAATTCGTTCTTGAATGTTAGTTTGCACACGTGTTTGACGGCAAAGAAATCTTTCCGATTGCAGACAATGCAATCTCGATCCATGGCGCGCGGGAGCACAACCTAAAAAATCTCTCGCTCGCCATCCCGCGCAACGAGTTTGTCGTCATCACCGGCGTGAGCGGCTCGGGCAAGAGCACGCTGGCGTTTGATTTGCTGTTCGCCGAGGGGCAGCGCCGCTTTCTGGATTCGATGAACGTTTATGCGCGGCAGTTCGTCGAGCAGCTTTCGCGTCCGGAAGTGGACTTGATCACCGGCATCCCGCCGACGGTCAGCATCGAGCAGCGCAACACCCGCGGCGGCGGCAAGAGCACCGTCGCGACGGTCACGGAGATCTATCATTTCATCCGCCTGCTCTTTGCGCGATTGGGCACGCAGTATTGTCCGGACTGCCAGTTGCCGGTCGAAGCGCAGACGCGCGATGAACTCGGCCGCCGTCTCAAGGCGGAAACAAAAAAG
>DASRBR010000012.1:0-2562 GCA_035653495.1 Verrucomicrobiia bacterium | reverse complement strand
AAAAATTGCGGCTGCATCCGCAGTTCATTCATCACCGGAGCCAATGAGTCCGTTCACATCATCATCATCATCAACATCATCTGCGGTCGTCTGCGAATCTGCGGCGGGCTTTGGAAAACTCCTTGCCGCTTTAGGCCCCATCCTTGCGCTCGCGCCGATGCAGGATGTGACGGACTTGCCGTTTTGGAAATTGATGACGCGCTATGGCGGCGCGGATGTTTATTTCACCGAATACTTTCGCGTTCATGCGGTGTCGCATCTTGAAAAATGGATTCTCGATTCCATCACGCAAAATCCCACGGGCAAACCGGTCATCGCGCAGATGATCGGCAATGACATTCCGTCGCTTGTGCGCGCGGCGAAGGAGTTGCAACAGTATCCCATCGCCGCCGTGGACCTGAATCTCGGTTGTCCCGCGCCCATCGTTTATCGCAAATGCGCCGGGGGCGGATTGCTGCGCGAACCCAAGCGCGTGGACGCCATCCTAGGCGCGTTGCGCGACGCAGTTTCCATCAAGTTCACCGTGAAGACGCGCATCGGTTTTGATTCGCCAGCGGTGTTCGAAGAGTTGCTGCCGATCTTTGCGAAGCATTCGCTGGATCTCCTCACCGTTCATGGCCGCACGGTGCAGGAAATGTATCGCACGGAAGTCCATTACGATTATATCGCGCGCGCTGTGGCCGCGGTGCCCTGTCCTGTGCTGGCGAATGGGAATGTCTATTCAGCCGAAAAAGCGCGCGACGTCCTCACCGTTACCGGCGCGCGCGGACTTATGATTGGTCGTGGCGCCATCCGCAATCCGTGGCTGTTCCGGCAAATCCGCGAGCTTCAACGGGGCGAACCGCTTTTCGTTCCGAGTGGTTTCGAAGTGCTCGAATACATTCGCGATCTTTATCAAACAGTCCGTCCGCCGCACATCAAGGAATCCGCTCACATCCAGAAGATGAAGAAATACATGAACTACATCGGTTTGGGCGTGGAGGCGAGTGGACGTTTTCTTCACGAGATCCGACGCGCAACGACTGAAAGCGGTTTTTTCCGCATATGCGAGGCATTCCTCAGCCACAACGAACCGATGCCTTTGGAACCGTTCTCGCTCGATTTGAAGCAAACGGACGTCATGGCCGGCGAGCATTGCTGAAGTTAATCAAGCTTCGCTGGAGCCTGGTCAAATCCGGTGCTGATCAAATCCAGCACGGCGCGCACCGCCGCAACAGTTGCCGCAACTCTTGTCACCAGTTGAAAGTCCGACGGCGCCTCCACGGTGTAACTTTGCCGCGTCTTGTGCGTGAGGAGGTAAAAAGCTTCGGGCCATTGCGGACGCGAACGCGGGTCGACGCTGGGGTTGATGACTCCTCCGATGGCTGGGCGGCCTTCGATGGTGGAGGACATGTCAATCGGGCAAACTTCCGCGACCCGCGTGATGATCGCTTTGGCGAAGGACGGTCGGTTGTCTGGGTTCAATTCATAGACATAAAACCCCGCGGCTTCCCAATCTTCATGGAGGCACAGGCAGACATCGAACTTCGGCTGACGCTGGAGCCAGACCATGTGCGCGCGGGTTTCCTCGGCTTCGGCGTTGCGATATTGCCGGTTCAGGTCAATGCCTTGCGCATTCTCCCGGCTGCTGGCCGGAAAACCGGCGGGATTGAGGCATGGGCACAACCAAATGCTGGCATTGTCCGGCCAGCGATTTTCCTGGAGCAATTGCAAAACGGCCAGGGGGCCGGCCGGTTCATCGCCATGGATGCCCGCCGAAATGTAAATGCGTCTTTCTGCGGTCGCCACAGTGCGCTTCAAGGCGAGCAACCGATACCTGTCCGTCTTCTGGAAAACTTCCGAATTCCAACCATGCGCGCCGGCTGCCTTTTCGATTTCCGCCAGGACGCGCTGGATATCTATGCCTTCACCGAAATATTTCCCTAGATTTTTTCCAAGCCGCTGCATGAATCCAGATTGCACCAAAACGCCTGTCGCGCAAGAGTGCAAAGAAGCTTTGCTAGCGAGTCTCGCATTGGTCGTGACCACATCCGCAACTGCTTGCTTCCTGGTCCGTGAAACCGTGCTTGTCCCAGTCCGGATCGAGGCCCAAATCCTTGAGCATCTGCAGGTCTTTTTCTACGGGTTGATTCAGCGTCGTGAGGTAATTTCCAACCATCAATGCGCTGGCGCCCGCTGCGAACACCATGCTTTGCATGTCGCGCAAATTCATCGTGCGTCCGCCCGCGATCATGATTTCTTGCCGCGGCAAAATGAACCGGAAACACGCGATCGTCTTCAGGATTTCCATCGGCGGCAATGGCGGCGCCTTCTCGAACGGCGTGCCGGGAATCGGGTTCAGGATGTTAATCGGCACAACATTTGCGCCGATTTCCCGCAACGCGAAGGCAAGGTCGCAACGGTCCGCGCGCGTCTCGCCCATGCCAATGATTCCACCGGAACAAATCTTGATGCCGGCGTTCTTCAGGAACCCGATGGTCGCCAAACGATCATCGTAAGTGTGCGTTGTGCATTGGTTCGGGAAAAAGCGGCGCGAAGTTTCCAGGTTATGCCCGTAACATT
>DASRBR010000011.1:0-2223 GCA_035653495.1 Verrucomicrobiia bacterium | reverse complement strand
GTCCTTTTGCGCTTCCGAAGCGTCGTGCTCGAACCAGGTGTGGTCGAGCCCTTTCGGGTCCGGCTCGGCCGCGCCGGTGAAATGCCAGCCATTGTCCCACACCTCGACCCAGGTATGATTGCCGCGCATGTTCATCCACATCGGCGTCCCCACCAATCGCGCCGGGACGCCCACCGAACGGCAGGCATCAACCAGCAAAATCGTCAACCCCGTGCAACTGGCCAACCCGCTGTCCATCGTCTCCGACGGGCTTTGGTCGGCGCGCTTTCGCCCGGTGGAATATTTGACGTTGGTCAGTTTCCAGATTTTTTCGTTGAGCCGTTGCGCCGCTTCGCCGGGCGTTTTGCAATCAGTAATCAACGGCAGGCATTTATCGCGCATGGTTTGACGCCAACTTTCGCGGGTTTCGGTCGCGTTCGCGTAAGGCAAAACGTAATTCAAATAGACGTCGCGCGGGACTTGGTCGTGCCATGGCGCGGCGGCAAAACTTTCATGCGCGAGTTGAGCGTCCTTGAGCAAAAACGCGCCGGACAATGTTTGCAGATCGCTCACCGGCATGTTTTCGATGATGAATTCCAGATCGGGACGAATGTCAGCGGACGCCTGGTTCAGCGCTTGTTGGAGGGTGTCGCGGTTCGTGCCGCTCTGGGCGAGCGCCTGTTCGAGGGCGGTGGAAGAATCTTCCGCTCGAAGTCCAATCACCGCGACGAAAGTGAATCCGAGGACCATCCACAAACCAAGTGCGAGATGATGCCGGAATGGTTGAGAGCGCATGATGCTCGAAAAATAGCCGCTTCACCGCTCGTTGCAAGCGGCATCAAGTTGTTTTGTCAGGCGACAACTGCGGCGGCTTGCGAACGCGCGCTGCCATCGCCGCGGAGCTGATAAAATTCAGAGAGGCTGGTTGTCGAGGTGGCGAGTCCCTCGGCAGCGATGGAGTTCAGGATGCGTTCTTCGGTCATGATGAACCGGTCGCGTTTGTAGAGCAGGTAATCGCCGCGAAATTCCGATGGCGTAAGATTGATGGTGACCAGGTTCGCGCCGGTGCGCAAACCGCGGCGGTATCCCATTCCGGGTTCGGCAATGTTCAACGCGCTCACGGCGGGAATCACCCAATGCGGCTGCATCAAGCGCAACGCGGCCATGCAATTCAAGGTCAGGTCGATGTCGCCGACCGGCTTGTTTGCCAGCGGCGTTTCATCGCCAGGAATGAACGGGCTCACGCTGCAACCCGCCAGCGGCAGCGCGCGCGCGAGCGCAAAATTTTCCAGCAATTGCTCGTCGGTCATTCCGGGAAGGCCGGCAATAAAACCTGAACTCACGCGCCAGCCGTTGGCCGCGAGATGATGGATTTGCGCGATGCGTTCCTTGTGCGTGCCGGGCGCGTTCATCAGCCGGTATAACGTGGGATCGGCGATCTCAAACTTGATGATGTAAATCGTCGCGCCTGCGCTTTTGAGTTCGGAATAAAGTTTCGGGTCCAACGAGCCGAGGCAAACGCTCACGCCCAAACGCGTTTCGCGCCGCAACGTTTTGATGAGCGGAATCACCACTTCGCGCACGACAACGGGATCTTCGCCCGCCTGGATGTTGACGTCCGTGACGCTTTGCGGTCGCTGGTTGACGAGCAGTTCGGCGAGTTCATCATGGCGCGCGCGGAAACGGGAGAGGTTGCGATTATCGCGGCGCATTCCGCAATAAGCGCAATTCTCGCGGCAATAGTTGGAGACCTCGACCACCGCCCGCAGAAAAACCTGGCGGCCGAAATATTTGTAAGCGGCATTTGCCGCTCGCGCATGCAGCGCTTCCTGGGCCCCGCCACGCGCGTGCAAAAGCTCGCCGCCTGGCAACTCCGAGATGTAAGTCACGCGGCAAGTTAAAACGGTTTATGGCGGAAGCGCAAATGAATAAATCGAAAATGGGGGTATCACCCCATGGGCCAAAAAATGCGCAATTTTGAACAAATCGCTGGACAGCGGCGCGAAGTCACATAGCTTCTGGGCATGAACTTTCCGGGCGAATGCGTGGTGGTCATCCCCTGCTTGAATGAAGCGAAAACTGTTTTTTTACTGATACAAGCAGTCAAAAAGCATGTCGGCGATGTTATCGTCGTGGATGATGGCTCGAAAGACGCCACGGTCATGTTGGCGAAAAACGCGGGCGCGGAAGTCATTTGCCACGGACGCAGGCGCGGCAAAGGCGCGGCGTTGAACACCGGCTGGC
>DASRBR010000010.1:0-9132 GCA_035653495.1 Verrucomicrobiia bacterium | reverse complement strand
AGGCTCCTGACATGCAAATTCCACGCGAAGCGATGTTGCTGCGGATTTTCATCGGCGAAAGCGACCGTTACCAGCACAAGCCGCTGTATGAGGCCATCGTGCTCAAGGCGCGCGAAGCGCATCTGGCGGGCGCGACGGTTTTGCGTGGGGCGATGGGTTTTGGCAAATCGAGCCGGCTGCACACGACGAAGATTTTGCGGCTTTCGCTCGACTTGCCGCTGGTGATTGAAATCGTGGACAGCGAGGAAAAGATCCGCGAATTCCTGCCCACGCTCGAGAGCATGATGGGCGGCGGATTGGTGACGCTGGAAAAGGTGCAGGTGTTGCATTATCGCTCGGCGGACGCGAAAACGGAAGGGAGCTGAAAATGTTGGGCAGCTCAACCGAAAATTTGCCGGGCTGTTTCCGGCCTCGTCAGATCTTCAAACGAGATCACCTGAACGTAAGGAGCGTTTGCGAGGAATTCGGCCACGCCGTGCAGTTGCTCGATGAATTCTTCGTCGGGCCGGCGTTCCGGAAAATATTCCCACCAATGCGTCACGAGAACAACCAGCGTCGCGCCGCGCACCGCGTTTTTGACTTCATCGAGCATCGTCGCGCGCGGACGCCGGTAGGAAAGCAGACATCCGGGATGCGTGAGCAATCGCGCATTGCCGACGCGCCAGTGCGGAGCGCGCGAAATCTTTTTCAGCAGGTAGCGCGGCCACCATGCGACTGGCAAACGGTCTTTTTCATACCAGCCCGAGGAAATCACGGGAAAATGTTGCGCCGCTTCCTCCAGGCTGGCGCGCGAAAAACGGTCGTGCGGCGCGACAAATGCCTTTGGCGCGGGAAATCCGGCTTTCACCAGCAAATCGGTCCCGCGTTGCAATCGGCGGCGGATTTCGGCGCGGTCATCCCGGTCAAATTCAAAACAATCATGATGCAACCCATGCTGCACGATGCGGTAACCGGGATTCTTCACCAGGTACTGCACGAGTTCGCCGCTGGCCACGAGAGGTTTTGTTGCCGCTTTCGACGCGCCGTTGTTGCCGAACAAAAAAGCTTCCGGTTTGCCATCCGGCGAGGTCGCCTTGAGCGAAACTTCGGGAATCGTGGCGAGATTTACCGGAAGGCCGCGCTGCAAAAATGGCCGGTAAAGCCGTTCGAGGCAATCCACGGGCGTCAAGGCGTTCGTGTCATCATCGCGCAGAATGACGTAATGCATGTTTCTCCTGAATCAGATCTTCGTAGAGATGTTTCATCCGGCCAGCCAAGGTAAACGTGTTATATTGCGACGCGACCAGTTCGCCGCCACTCGCCGCGAATTGTTTTCGCATTGGCGCATTCCCGAGGCATTGGCTGATCGCGCTGTGAAATTCCGCGGGCTTTTCCAGATCGAACAGCCAACCGTTTTCGCCTTCCTTGATCAATGCGGTCGCGCCCGACGTCCGGCTCGATGCGACCGCCGCGCCTGCCGCCCACGCTTCCAGCAACACCAGCCCAAATGTTTCAGACAACGACGGCAGCACGACCAGGGCCGCAAGTTGAAACAATCCAATCAATCGCGGATCGCCCGGCGGCAATCCGCCTGTCAGCAATACGCGCTCAGACAAATCCAGCTCGGCAATCCTGCGCTCGATGCGCTTGCCATATTTTTCCTCCGTGCACGCGCCCGCGAGAACCAAAATGGCATTGGGATGTTTCTGGAAAATCGCGGGCATCTGTTCGATCAACCATGCCTGGTTTTTCACCGTATCGATGCGTCCCACGCACAACAGAATTTCGCGGCCTTTCAACTGCGGAAAAATCTTCAGCGCAGTTTCGCGGCAATCCTTTTGATAGATCGAGAGCGCGACACCATGCGGTTGCACCTGGATGCGCTTGTTCGGAAATTTTTCCTGCAACAACGCCGCTTCGCGCGGATTGCATGTGACGATGGCATCAGCGCCATCGAGCATCTCGCGCGAGCGCAGGAGCAGCCCGAAGATTTTCCCCCAGTCAAAACCCTTGTTGATCGGCTGCTGGATGCTCGCACGCACATTTTGCGGCAGATCGAGCAAACCGCCATGGATGGTCACCACGAGCGGCGCATTGCGCCATTGCGCCACACGCCAACCGATGGCGCCGATGCGTCCCAACGCGTGCGCGTGAACGACGCTGATTTGCTTTTGCCGCAGCAGAGCGGCCATGAGGTCGAACGACATCAAATTGCCCCCGACAGAAATCAATTCACGCTTTTGCGCTTCCGGCATTCCCCAAATCGGCACGAATGCCTTGAAGCGTTTGACTTCGCATCCGGCGGAGCGCAAGGGGTCAGGCGCGTTCGGCTCGCGCGCGAGTTTCGGCGCGTAAATCACCGATTCGACCTGTTGCCGGTGCAAGCCTTCCGCAAGCCGGTGGATGGCCGTTTCCGTGCCGCCCCATTCGGCAGGATTGTATTTTCTGAGCAGATGGGCGACGCGCATAAGTCAGGTTTCGTTGTGCGCCGGAATTTCTTCCATTTCGTCGAAAGCGTCTTCCTCCGCGAATTCCTCGCCGTCCTGCGGTTGCTCCAATGCCGCGCGCTTGCGCTGGCGTTTCATGTAATAAAGGCTTGCGAGCGTGCCCGCGAGAACGTGGAACGTGAAAAAAATCGCGGTCTGGCGATAGACCCATTCGGTGAAGCTTTGGCAGAAAAGTCCGCATGTGCAGAAAAAGATCCCCGCGCCGAGGCGCAACGTCGGGTCCGGCACACGCCAGGGCAAAAAACTCGCGCCCATCTGGAACCATCGAAGCCAAAGGAGCGAGAAGATGAACAAACCGGGAATGCCGAGTTCGCCGACGGTCAACGCGCCCAGATTATGCGCAGGCGCCGCTTGCGCTTCGTCAATGTTCCTCCCCGGCGGGACAACGTCGCTGGGATAATTTTCCGTGTCGATGTAAGGAACAAAATGCCAGCCGAGCGCCGGGCCATATTGGTTGCTCACCAGGTAAGACCAGTTGTTGAGGCCGACGCCCAAAAACCTGTCCTGCATGATGGCTTTTGCGATGGTGAAATAATAGCCACGGTTTTGCGCGTGCCCCTTGTATTCGTCCTTGAGGCTGGCTTCTGCGTAACGCGCCTGGATGGTATGCCACGCTTTGGCCACCATTCCCACCGCCAACGCCACGCACAAGCCGCCGATGAGTATCTTGCGAAAACTGAACGTGAAGGAAACGCAGGCGATCGTCGAGCCAAGCATCACGATGAGGAGTGTCGCAAAACCGGCGCGCGAAATCGTGAGCAACACCGCGAGCATCGCGCACATCATTCCGACACCGCAAAGGCCTTTGAGCCAGCGGGGAAAATCGGTGTTGAACGCGGCGACCAGCAGCGGCGCCGTCATGCACATGAACATGGAGAGGCTGTTGGGATCGCCAATGGTCCCATCGACGCGATAAAAGCCGTAGATATATCGTTGTTTCAGCACGACATATCCCTGCCAGATCGCGACGCACGCGAGCGCAAGGACCAATATCTTCAATTCACGTTCCGAACGCACGAACAGCGCCGCGGCCAGAAAAACAATCAGGCCGCGAACAATTTTCGACAACTCGAACAGGCCAAACAGTTGCGGGTCGGAAATGGCCACCGAGAAGCAGCAATAGAGAAAATAGACCAGCATGAGGCCGAGACTTGCGGGCCAATACCATCGCGAACGTCCCTCGCGCGGGCGCAAAAGCGAGCTGAACAAAACCGCCACGGACAACACGTCCAGCGACGAGACTTCAAAGCCACGCGTGGTGCCGCGATACCATTCGCGGCTGACGAAATTCACGTCCAGGTGATACGTCATGATGCAGAGGAGCACGAACAAGAAGAAAAAAAGGTCTCGCAAACGGTACGACGCGGTGGCAAGCACAATTCCCCCCAGCATGGCCGCGGGAATCACCACAATTCCGAACAACGTTTTGTATTCCGCCATGAATTGGGATGCGGCGATTTGCCGCTGTCATTTTTGGTCTGCAGATTTCGCGGGCCAGTAGGACACGCCGCCTCGTTTCAAAAAATCGTACGCCATGAACGAACTCACCATCGAGACTGCAAAGCCGGCGAGCGTGGCGGGCAAACAGGTGATTTTCCGAAACCCTTTCGATCTGGCCAGCCTTTTGAAACGATATCCGAACGATCCCGGCACCAGCCGCCAAAAAAATCGCGCGCGGTGCACATGCTCCGCGATCAACCGCTTCAACCATTGCGGGTCGCGATGGTCTTTTTCGCGAAGCGTCACGGCGAGATTTTTGCGCTCGGACAATGCAAGCGTTTGCAGATAATCCGCCACGAGCACGTAAATCGCAGCCTGCCCAATCATCTGGCGTTTATGGTTTCTCAAGATGCCGCGGAGCGAGGTGTGGCCCTTAAAAGTGTGCGACGCGCCCGGCACGATCATGATGCGCGCCGGATTGACTTCGCGGGTGAGAAAATCAGTACAAACAACGGTCTTGATGAAACCGTCTTCGCATGCAGGCAAATCTTTGGGAAGATGAATGCGGCGCGCAGTGCTGGCCCGGATGCAATAAAGTTGGGTGCAAAGCTTCGCCTCGCCGGGGCGTGTCACCTGCGCGGCGCGAAGCGAAAGCCTTTCGATCAAGGATTTACGCCGTCGCGTCCTGATATTGTTGCAAGGTTTGTCGGTCGCCACCACCGCATTCGGATTTCCCTCAAGCGCCGCGACCATGTTCCACAATGTTTCGGTTTCATTGATCAAGATATCCGCATCCATCAGGAACAAAAAGCGCGCCCCAGGCGCGGAGATTTGATGGACGTAACAGTTCCATGCATTGATTTTGCCGCGCTCCTTCAAATCAAGATGGCGGCAGGAAAAATATTCACGGCATGGATGGCGGCGGGATTGATCGGCAAAGGTTTTCGCGGCGATGTCCAGCGTGCCGTCCGTGCAACCGTTGGCGACGCAGACGATTTCACAACGCAGATTGCGCTGGGCGAGTTTGCCGAAAAGTGTCTGGCGAAACAGCGATTCCAACGCGGGGCAGATGGATTTCTCCTCGTTCCAAGCGAGGATGCCGATGGAAACGTAAAGAGGCCGTTCGCCCGGGCTGTCGTCCAGAGCGGGCGCGTCCCAATTCATCGGGTCCAATATCACGTTCGTGAGTTTCGGGCGGACGGGGGCGCTTTTAAAGTAGGTGGAAGCCCCGGAACAGACGGAGCCTTCACCGTAGTCAGGATTGCAGAAGAAGATTTGGCCGCACCATCCCCGGATGCGGCCACCCGAATTCATTGGCTGCCGCAATTAATGTCGCGCATAGCGGCCCATGAGACTTGCCTGGTCCACGATGTGGCCTTTCATCTCGTTTTCCAGAGTCTTCGAATCGGCGCCGCGCGGCAGGGAGAGCACAGTATCCAACGCGTAAATATTGAAGAAATAATGATGCTCGCCAGAAGGCGGCTTCGGTCCGCCGTATTCCAACTCGCCGAAATCATTCCGTCCCTGCGTCGCCATCACCGGGACGCTGTTTTCGTGAATGTCCGATGTGCGCGGACTCATGTTGAAGAGGACCCAATGATGAAACGTGCCGCTCGGTGCGTCAGGGTCTTCCACCACCAAGGCCAGGCTTTTTGCGCGGCTGGGCACATCTTCGATGTGGAGCGGCGGGCTGACGTTGGCGTTGTCCTTGGCGAATTTTTCCGGTATGGTTTCATTTTCTTTGAAAGCCGTACTGCTAATTTTCATGCGATTCTCCTTTTTATTTTACGGATAAAAATCCGTGCCAACAAAATCGCCCCTGGAAAACCAGACGTCAAGGGATGCACATCAATCGCGGAAAACCGCCCTGATAAAACGTTCAATGTTCCTCGGAAGAAACTTCCGGCTCGGAACCTTTTTCAGACGTGGAACTTGGGGATTTTGGGGAAGGAGCGCTTCGATATGGCTGGTTACGCTGGCCTGCCGAATCACGTTTCAGTAAATGAAGCGATTCGGCCAGCATCTCGATTTCATCCTCAGCCGCATTCTTTTCGCGCTCGGCCTGATGAAGCTTTTGCAAAACCTCGTTCATTTCTTCGAGCACTTTTTGCAACTCCCGCCGGATTTGCTCCACTTGGTCGATGGCGCGGCGAATCGTCCCGCTCGGCTTTCCACGATGCGCAGGAGTGTGCGTCTCGGCATGCGCGTGAGCGTAAGCGTGGGTTTCCTCGGCGTGAACTGGTTCATGCTGGCCGTCACGGCCCTCTTGCTCCCGTTCTATTGGTTCGCCTCTTTGCTCGGCACGTGGGCCGCGCCCGCCACGTTTGTGGCGTGAACGTCCACCACGGTGACGTCGCCTGTTTTGGTTTTGCGCCGTTGACGCCGGCCGTTCGCCAGCCGGTTCGGAATGTGTTTGGGTCTGTTGCTCCGGATTCATCGCGTTACCCTGCACAAAGTTCTGCTGATTGCCATGGAAAATCAATGGAATAAACTCGACGATTACGTGACGACAGCCGCCGCCAAGGCATGTCCTTCAATCAAAACCCTTGCAATCCAGCCGAAGGCGGTCATAGTTAACAAACTTTTGGTCGGGGTCGTAGCTCAGTTGGTAGAGCGTCTCGTTCGCAATGAGAAGGTCAGGGGTTCGACTCCCCTCGGCTCCACCATTTGAAATCCTCAACGAATTCAACATTTCCCGCGTCCATGCTGCAAATTCTCATCTCCCGACGCAATTTTTTACTTGCAGGATGCTACACAGTAAAGACAGTATTGCAGCAGAATGGATACGGCAACAAAACGGCAACAGCGAGGTTCACTCATGGAAGTGATTCCCTGCAAAGTGCGCGGCCAGTTGCGCTGGAAAATTGAAACCTTCACCGGTCAGAAGCGGAGGCGACAGTTTTTCAAAACCGAAGCCGCAGCCATCGAAGGATTGAAAGCCGCGCAGAAGGACATTGCCGCGCTTGGCAAGGCATGGGTAACGCTATCGCCCCGCGAACGTGCCGACATCATGTCCATCGTTACAGAGATCGCCAACGAAGGACGCAGCTTGCGGGAAGTGTGGGAGACTGCGAAGAACGCAAAACCTCACGCGGAGCAAGTCTGCACACTCGACAACGCGCTAACAGCATTCCTGGCTGAAAAGCGCAAAGCCAATCGCCGCTCAAAATACGTGTCAACGCTCGAATGGTATCTTGGTAAATTCATCACCGGGCGCGGAAGCCTCGAAGTCTCCGCCATTGGCGAGCCGCATATCAAAAGCTGGTTTGAAACCCGGAAAGAATCGCCCATCGGTCAAAAAACCAGCATGGCCCTGCTCTCCACATTTTTCTCGTGGTGTTGGCGCAAGCATTACATCTCCGAAAACCCAATCCGGCGCATGGAGAAAATTTCCGTTGATCGCAACGCACCGGCAACCCTTTCAAATCTTCAATGCCGCAAGGCGCTCGCTTGGTGCATCAGGCATGAACCCAATTTGCTTGCATGGCTCACCCTCACGCTTTTTTGCGGGCTCCGGCCCGATGCGGAAGCCGACTTTGTAACATGGTCCGCGATTGACCTTGCTCGCGGACGCGTCATCCTCAATCGAAGCAAAATCCGGTCGCACCATCGCATTCTTGAACTCAAGTTCTGCCCGCCCGCGCTCCCATGGTTGAAGCTGGCAAAGGAACTTCAATCAACCCTCCCGCTAACCCATGTCACGCGCCGCCGATACATTCGCAAGCTGCGTTCATTCCTGAAACTGAAACGCTGGCCCCAAGACATCCTTCGCCACACGGCAGCATCAAACCTGCTCGCGTTCCATCAGGATGCGGGCAAAGTATCCGCGTTCCTTGCCAACAGCGCGGGCATTTTATTGCGCGATTACAAGGCTCTCGTGTTCAAAGAAGATGCGGAGCGGTTCATGAAGCTGCTGCCAAAGAAGCGCCATCATCCTAAAACCAATTCTGGAAAGACCCCTTAATTATCATTCAATCACGGCGCGTCTTTACTGTCAATACAAATCGACAAATCTTTTACCAGCCGGGGAAATAAAGCGGAGCCGCAGTAAAATCAACGAGGTTGATATAAACCAGGTCGCTGTTCGTCATCCCCGCCGCCGTTGCATAGGCGCGAAACTCCTGCTGGAGTGCAATCTTAATTGATCCGCTGGAGACAGGTATGAGCGCCTGCGCGTGAGTCGGTGTCACAGACCCGCAATTCCGGTCTGTGCTCCAGGCCGACCAGCCAAAAGTCCAGCTACCCGCTTCATAGCCATCTCCCGGTGGTATGCTGTAAAAAGCATAGTAATAACGAGCAGCAAAAAACACCGAACTCCCCGGCGTCTGGCATGTCGCGCTAAGAGCACCCAAGCTGCCATAATTCGGGTTTGCTTCCGCAGTCGCCAGCGTCGTGCTTTGGTTCAACGAATTGCCTTTAAACGTCCAGACCGGGACTGCCACTTTCGCACCCGGCCCCGTCGCCGTAATGTTGATAACCTCCGTTGTCGTCAATCCATTGGCATCCTTGGCGATCAACGTGAGCACATAAGAGCCCGCAGCCTCAAGAATCGCATTCAAGCTGAAATCCGTTGAATCGGTCGCGGCAAAGACCGCCGAACCGATCTTACGCGCTGCCGTGTCCGTGCTCTTTTCCAGTGTAACAGCCCATGACACCAAATTATCGTTCGAGGAAGTCCACGTTCCGGCAACCGACAGCGTATATGGATAAGTTGGCGAAGTCACTGTAACCGGCACTGAGGCTGGACTCGTAAGCGTCAACTTTGGCGCGGCATAACTCCTGAATGGAAAAACAAAAGGGATGGCAGTCGCATCGCTCAATAGCAACTCCGCGATGTAGGTATAAGGCGTGATCCTGAAATAGCTTGTCGGTTGAACCGCCGTGGCAAGGGAATACCCACTGACCATTGAAGGAAATTCTGCATGGGTATATTCCACAAGACTGGAGCGCGGCACAATCCATATCTCCAAATTCGGGCCCGCGCCGGAAACCCATGTTCCAGCAACCGTCCCCAATCTCCCTCTCAATACCGTCAACTGATAATTACCGGGGCTCACCAGCGTAGAAGCACTCACGCTGCAACATTCGACGATGGCATAACCATTCGAGTCCTCTCCTACCGTATTGGCAGGCGTCTGAACGCTCACCAAGAAAAGCAAAAGTTCATCGTTGTTTGCTCCATGCGTCCCCGGCTGCATCGTGAATA
>DASRBR010000009.1:0-2637 GCA_035653495.1 Verrucomicrobiia bacterium | reverse complement strand
TTGCTGGCAGGTGATGCTGTTCACGGTGTCAGAACCGGTGGAATGGGTCACGGTAATGGCCGGCCCGGCGGGAATGACGACATCATCGTTCGCGCCGGGCAATGCGCCGGTGCTCCAATTGGACGATACGCTCCAATCGCCAGTGCCTCCAACCCACGTAACCGTTGTCGGCAGAGGCGCGGCGGTGGCGACTTGAAACGAAACGATGAAACTTCCGTAGTTGTCGCCATAAGCGCCCGGTGCGCCATCGAAATTACCGGCATCGGCAATTCCAAGGACCAATCGCCCTGCGCCGGCGGGAACATTGAACGTTTGCGTCGTTCCCGTGCCATCCCCCGTCAACCCATCACCAATGAAGAAGACTTGGTCAAGCGCTGGAGAAAGGGTTGCGAAACTGGTTCCGATGGTGGTGAAATCCAATGTTCCCGGGGCAGGATTGGTTGGCGCAATCGCAGGTTCAAATACACCAACCAACGCTCCTGCGCCTTTGTTGGTGATGCCGGAGATTCCGCCATATGGCCCGGAGTAGGAATTTCCATTCGGCAATCCGGTATTATATGTGCCGCTGACAAGCACCCCGTCCGCATCATTGGAGCCAGTACCGCCGTTGAGGGTGATCAATCCAGTGACGCTTTGGATCGTCAAAACCGTCGCATTGGTGGGCAGGCCGAAAACCAGCGGCGCCACACCGCTTCCATCGGGCAATCCCGCGTTGCCAGCGCCGGCTATCTCAGCCCGGGAGGAGACAACCTCGTTCACATAAATCAACTGCGCGCATGCAACCGACGCAAACCACTGGGCAGATGCAAGAAGCGCCGCTATCAGAAGACTTTTGCAATGCATTTTCATAGGCACGCAGTAAAGGGAAACCTACCAAATAAATAGCAAGCGAGAGAGGTTCCGGTCAGCAATGACCCGGAACGACCCGGCTAAAAACAGACGGACACAACACGGACCCATTCAAAAACAAACGTGTAATCCACGGGGGCGGAGAGACTTGCTTCCCGGGTAAAAAAATGTTCCTGACGGTAGAGAAAAAATGCCCTTTCTGTCAAGGAGATTAGCGTGGTGTTTTTTGGCCCAAATTCAAAGGAGGCTCCTGAAAAAAAATTGCGAATCACACGACAAACTCCAACTCCTGCCGGTGCGGCAAGATGCCCATCTCAAAACCGCGGCCCAAAAATCGCCGGATCGATTCGCGGCCTTTTTCGCCGTAATCGAGCGTCCAATGGTTCACATACATGCCGACAAATTTGTCCGCCAGGTCGCGGCCCATGTCGCGCGCGTATTGCAAGGCGTGCTGCACGGCCTCGGCACGATGGTCCAGGCTGAACTGGATGCTCGCAGTCAAAATCTCCGAAATCTGCCGGCGCACATCCGGCGCGAAACGTTTGTGGATGACGTTTCCACCCAATGGCAGCGGCAGCCCATCGTTCTCGTGCCCCCACCAGGCGCCCAAATCCTCGCACACCACCAATCCTTCCTTTTGATACGTCAACTGCCCTTCATGGATGATAAGCCCGACATCCGCGGCGCCGGTGCGGACGGTTTCAAAAATCCGGTCGAACGGCACAATCATAAAATTGATTTCCTTCGCCGGTTTGCCGAGCCAGAGTTGCAAGGCGAGAAACGCGCTGGTCATCGTCCCCGGCACGGCAATCTTTTTGCGGGCAATTTCCTCCTTCGAGAATTTCTGCTTGGCGACCAGCATCGGGCCATAACCATCCCCCATGCTCGCGCCGCTGGGCAGCAATGCGTATTTGTCGCTCACGAAAGCGTAGGCATGGATGCTGATCGCGCTGATGTCCAGTTCGCCGCGCGTGGCCCGCTCGTTCAATGTTTGTATGTCCTCTAAAATGTGCTCGAATTTCCAGCCGTAGGTGGGAACCAATTCCTTTGCCAGCCCGTAAAACATAAAGGCGTCGTCGGGATCGGGTGAATGCCCCAGTGTCAACGTTTGATTGTCCATGCGCCGGGATTTTCGGCTCCAAAGCTGCGCGTGTCGAGGCAAATGGAAAGAAGCTCAAACTCTAAACCCAGCCGTTCGAGCGGTTGATTGTCCGGATGATGGCTGTCCGTCTTTCCGCTGTGACATGCCCGCGGTGATGGGTGAGGTCCGTTTCGCGGACAGCGTAAATGATGTCACAAAAACAGAGTGTGGGCCAGCTCAGTCCGTCTTCCATGTCCAGAATCACTTCGTCAGGATTTGCCTGTCTGCCGGCTCGTTGCGAACTGCAGGCGAGGATGGAGACCATGGGTTTGTTTGCGACACGGTTTGGATGGGAAACAATCACCACCGGATGTGGTCCGTGAAAGCCCGGCGGCGTGTAGCTGTAAATGTCCCAGGCCTTCATTCCAGTTCTTCTGGCGTCGAAAAGGATGCCTTGCTCATGGCGGCAGCAATCCGGTCGTTTTCTGCGTCGCCCGCTTCTGGTCCCCAGCACTGCGCGCATTCTTCCTTCGTGAGAGGTTTTAACCCGTCCAAAATTCCCGCCTTCCGCTTCACGGCTTTGACAGGCGACAACGTGATGGTGCCGTCCGGATTCGGCGTGAAAGCGAAAATCTGCCCTGGTTTGATGTCCGGCAGCACCACGCGGCGTTTATCGTCAGCTTTGACGGTTATCATATTGGGATTAT
>DASRBR010000008.1:0-11995 GCA_035653495.1 Verrucomicrobiia bacterium | reverse complement strand
TTGATGATTTGCGCAGGAGCAGATTTGCCACAACGTCGTTTCCAAGCTCATTGACTTGTCGCATTATTTGAGTGAAAAGTTACGTGTCGTGGAAAATGACAAATCAAAATTATGAGTGCGAAAGAAATTCTTCTGGAGGTGGCCGACAAACTTCCCCCTGGGGCCACACTGGTTGACGCGATCCACGAGTTGGAATTCCGGCTGGCTGTAGAACAAGGGTTGGCGGAACTGGATCGCGGCGAAGGCATTCCCATTGACGAGGTAAAAGCCAAAATCGCCGAATGGGCTGGAAAGTAATTATCTCGCCATCCGCAAGGACGGATTTGGAGGGAATAGTCCGCTTTGTTGCCAGACATAATTCTGACGCAGCCGCCCGGCTTGGTTATGAATTGATCACGCGTGCTGAAAACTTGATGAATTTCCCCGAAATGGGCCGTGTGGTTCCTGAGTACAAGCTGCCCGTTCTTCGAGAAGTGATATATCGTTCATACCGCATCATCTATCGGTTGCAGCACGATAACCAGCGGATTGATATCGTTCGATTTTGGCACGGAGCTCGCGGAGTTCCGAATATTGGCGGCTTGTTTCAATAATTACCACCCCGGGTCGGCAAAATTCCGCACCACGACTTTAAATCGAGATCTCCGTGTCGGACTCCTCGACGTGCAGATATTGCATAATGCGCGCGACGCATTCGCGGGTGGAAAGCTTGTCGGTCTGCAATTCGAGTTCGGGATTGGGCGGGACTTCGTAGGGCGCGGAAATGCCGGTGAATTCCTTAATCTGGTTCGCGCGCGCCTTGGCGTAAAGTCCCTTGGGATCGCGCTGCTCGCAGACTGCCAACGGCGCGTTCACGAAAACTTCGATGAACTGGTCGCGGGTCATCATCTTGCGCACGAGTTCGCGGTCGGCGCGATACGGCGAAATGAACGCAGTGACGCAGATGATGCCGGCATCGGCGAAAAGTTTCGCGACTTCGCCAACGCGCCGGATGTTTTCCTTGCGGTCTTCGGGCGAGAACGCCAGATCGGAACAAAGACCATGACGGATTTTATCGCCATCGAGCACGTAGGCATTCTTGCCTGCGTTGAACAATTCGCGTTCCAGTTCGGTTGCGATGGTGGATTTGCCCGCGCCGGAAAGGCCGGTGAGCCACACGACGCAGCCGGCGTGGTGATTGCGCATCGAGCGCTGGGTCGCGGTGATCTTGCTTTGGCTCCAGTAAATGTTGTCGCTCTTGTGCAGCGTGTCGGCCGTGCGCTTGGGATAATTATCCTCGGCAACGATGCCGCCGCCGGAAACCTCATACCCATCCACGATGACGAACCGGCCCATCGGCACAATCTCGGAATGCGTGTCGAACGCCACCGGCTTTTTGGTGCGAATGGTCAATTCGGCGACTTCATGCCGGCCGACATAAACTTCGTTCGGCGGGCGCGAAATGGTTTCGAGCGTGGACGCATCAATCACCTTCTCAACGGTTTCGATTTCGCAATCCACTTGTTGCGTGGCGAGTTTTAGCTTGTAAGGCTTTCCTTTTGCGAACGGTTTGTGACCAAGCCAGAACAATCGCGCCTTGAACCGGCTCAGTTCATAAGGCGGGGCCGTTTCCAACGTCGCAACGGCGCCGCGTTCGACGAAAATTTGTTCGGTCAGCGTGATGCCGATGGATTCGCCTGCGAGGGCGGTGGGCCGCTGCGGCGCACTCCATCGTTCAATCGTTTTTACCGTGCTGCTTTTGCCGCCGGGGCTGAACAATAATTTGTCGCCCACCTTGATGGAACCGGCTTCAACGCGCCCCGCGAGAATGCGGCGTTCGTCAAAGCGATAGATGTCCTGGATGGGAAAGCGCAGCGGCTGGTTCGCGGGCCGTTCGGCGACATTGAAATCATCGAGCGCGGCAAGCACCGTCAATCCCTCCCACCACGGCATGTTCTTGCTGCGGGCGGCGATGTTGTCGCCGTGTTTGGCGGCGATGGGAATGAACCATTTGGGTTCCACCCCGATGGTTTGTAAAAACGCGCGATAATCTTTTTCAATCTTCTCAAAACGCTCCTGCGAATAGCCCTGCAAATCCATCTTGTTCACGAGCACGGCGATTTGCCGAATGCCCAGCAGGTTGAGCAAATAACCGTGACGGCGCGATTGCTCCTGGATGCCTTCGTTCGCATCGATCAAGAGCAACGCAGCCTCGGCGTTGGCCGCGCCGGTGATCATGTTCTTGAGAAATTCCTTATGGCCGGGCGCGTCGATGATGACGTATTGGCGGCGCTTGGTGTGGAACCAGATTTGCGCGGTGTCAATGGTGATGTTCTGGTCGCGCTCGGATTGCAACGCGTCCATCAGGTTGGCCCACTCGAACGGGACGCCGCGGCGCTCGGCGATTTTCTGCAATTGCTCCAGCTTGCCTTCCGGCAGCGAACCGGTGTCATGGATGAGCCGGCCCACGAAGGTGGACTTGCCATGATCAACGTGGCCGACGATGACGATCTTGAGCTGCTCGGATGGAGAGATACTTCGAGTCATACCATGCGAAAATGCAATAAAGACACGGGAGAATCAGTATTTACGCTCGCCCTCACCCCAACCCTCTCCCCCTGGGAGAGGGTGAGCATTGCAAACCGTTTTAATGATTTCGTCATCACGGTTGCAATCGCCGATGTTCGAGAAAAGAGACGATTGGCCACACCGAGATCACAAGCATTGTAAACAACGGTGGGAAATGGTGCTCCCCCTCCTGGGGGAGAGGGCGAGCCTTCAACTAATGCCGATTCACTTTTATTTTGCACAGAAGTCAAAAAATATTCCATCACATATACCCATCGCGCCGCAATTTCTCGAAAGCGTCTTCGCTTTCCTTGTCCTGCGCGCGGCCGGAACGCTCGGAAGTTTTTGTGTGGCGCAGTTCCTCGATGATTTCGCGGACGTTGCTCGCCTTGGATTTGATGGGAAAGGTGCACGGCGCGCAACCGAGGCTGCGGTAACGCTCGCCTTTTTCATTCGCAAAATAAAGCGGGATGACCGGGATGTTCTCGCGCTCGATGTATTCCCAGATGTTCAACTCTGTCCAGTGCAAGAGCGGATGGATGCGGATGTGCGTGTCTTTCTCGAAGTCAGTCTTGAACTGGTCCCACAATTCCGGCGGCTGGTCCTCGACGTTCCATTCCATGTTTTTGTCGCGCGGGCTGAAATAACGCTCCTTCGCTCGCGTCGGTTCTTCATCGCGGCGAACGCCAACGATGACGCCGGTGAAATGATGCTTGTCCAAAACGGCCTTGAGCCCGTCTTTCTTCAACGTGCCGCAGCATTCGACGCGCGTCGCCCGCCCATTCGGATAAGTCACGCCGCTCTTGAGCACTTCCTCGTTCTTGCCGACGACGAGTTGCAATTTCCAATCCTTCACCAATTGATCGCGGTATTCGATCATCGATGAAATCTTGTAAGTCGTATCCACGTGCACGAGCGGAAAAGGGACATGGCCGAAAAACGCCTTGCGCGCGAGCCAGAGCAGAACGGTCGAGTCCTTGCCGATGCTCCAGAGCATGGCGAGGTTTTCGAATTTATTGAACGCCTCGCGCAGGATGTAGATGCTTTGGTTCTCCAGCTTGGACAAATAATCCATGCCGGGCGTAAGTGTCCCCGCAGATTCGGCAACGGTCGCGGTCAAACTCGAATGAGGATCTTGCATGCGTCGTCAAAAGGGGAATTATAACGTATTAAATCTGGAAGTCTGCTTTTTTCGACAGAAAGGTGTGGATGCCGCATTCGACCTTGTTGAAGCCGGTCCAGCGCCCGGCGCGTTCATCCTCAGCATTGCCGGTCTTGCGCGTGCAAACGGAGCAACCGATGGAGCGATACCCCTGGTCGTGCAGCGGATTGTAAGGAATTTTACGGTCGCGAATGTATTTCCAGACGTCCTCGCGCGACCAGTTGGCCATCGGGTTTAATTTCACGATGTCCCGTTTGCTCGACTGATCGAGCGTGTAAAGCTCAATGATGCCGATGTCCGCGCGCGTGTCGGATTGCTGGCGACGCAAGCCGGTGATCCAGCAATCAAGTTCGCCCAGCTTGCCCTGCAACGGCAGCACCTTGCGAATCGTGCAGCAAAGGTCCGGCTCGCGCGTCCACAGTTCCGGCCCTTGCGCGTCCTCCTGTTGTTCAAGGCTCAAGTCCGGCACGACCGATTCAATCTTGAACCCGAAGAAATCCTCGAGCCGCTGTTTGAGTTCGAGCGTTTCCTTGAAGAGCAAGCCGGTGTCGAGCGTGAAAACGGGAAATTGCAATCCGTGCCGCTTAGCCAAATCCATCATCACCAAACCCGCGCCCTGAAAGCTGGTGCCGATGGCGGCGCGCTTTCCAAAGCGTCCCCAAGCCCACGCAAGCACGTGCTCGGTCGGCACGCTGCCGAACTGTTGGCCGAGCAAACGAACGTTTGCGGCTGTCAGCGGAATGTCCGCGTCACCGGCAAATGCCAGGGCATCGGATGAGATGGGAACGGCGTTTGGCAAAATCAAATGGAGACGTCCACTTCCGGCCAGAGGACGCGCGCGGCAAAATCACCGAACCGCTCGTTGCCGATTCGTTCGTGTTTGAACCGCTGGAAAGTCGGGCGCAATTCGTTGATGATGTCCTCGGTCTTGATGGTTTCTTTGTAAAGGCGGTTCAGCCGCGTGCTGGCTTCGTTGCCCCCGACGTAAATCTGGTATTTGCCCGGCGCCTTGCCGATGAATCCCAATTCGGCCATGGAAGAACGCGCGCAACCATTCGGGCAGCCGGTCACGCGAATGATGACTTCCTCGTCCGGCAAACCCACTTCCTTCAACAAATCTTCGATGCGCGTGAGCAAATCGGGCAGCAAACGTTCCGATTCCGCGAGCGCCAAACCGCATGTCGGCAATGCCGGGCAGGCCATCGACGCGCGGCGAATAACGGTCGCCTGGTTTTCCACGGCCACGCCGTGCTCGGCCAGAATTTGATTGATCGGCTCGCGCTCGGCAGGTTTGACGTTCACCAGCAGCAAATTTTGCGACGGCGTGAGCCGGATTTCCGTGCGGAATTGCTCGACGATTTTGCGCAACGCAGTCTTGAGCTGTGTTTGTTCGGTGTCCTTGATGCGCCCCGCTTCGACATACAAACCGAGAAAATGATTGCCGTCCAACTGCTGCTGCCAGCCGTACAAATCGCCTTGCCGAGTGAACTTGAACGGGCGCGCAGGCTGGAACTTGAAGCCCAACCGCTCTTCCACTTCCTTGCGGAACGGTTCGACGCCCATTTCTTCGAGCACGTATTTCAGGCGCGCATGCTTGCGGTTGGTGCGATCGCCAAAATCGCGGTGCATCGTCACCACCGCTTTGGCGGCCGGAATGACTTGTTCGCGCGTTACAAAACCGATGACATCGGCCAGCCGCGGAAAAGTCTGCACATTGCCGTGGTTCATTCCCATTCCGCCGCCCGCGATCAAATTGTAACCTGCAAGTTGGCCATCCTCGACGATTGCGATGAAACCAAGGCAGTTGGTGAACACATCGATATCGTTCACCGGCGGGATGGCGAACGCCGTCTTGAATTTGCGCGGCAGATAAGTCTTGCCGTAAAGCGGGTCAACGAAATCTTTCTCGTCCTCAAGCTTCAACTCCACGCCGTCGAGCCAGATTTGATGATACGCTTTGGTCTTTGGCAAAAGCGCATTCGAAACCTGCCGCGCATCGGCCTGGATCAATTCAACCAACGGGCTTGTCGCCGGCGTTGGCGCAGCCATGACGTTGCGGTTCACATCACCGCAAGCGGCCAGCGTGGTCGCCATCGCTTTGTTGATGGCTTTGATCATCGGCCCGAGGCCGGATTTTACCACGCCATGGAATTGAAAACCCTGCCGCGAGGTGATGCGCAAGGTATTGTTGCCGTATTGCGATGCCAGACGTTCGAACGTGAGAAAATGGTCCGGTTGCACCACGCCACCCGGCAAACGCCCGCGCACCATGAAAATGTAATGCTTGGCGACCTTGCGCTTGTCGCGGTCGTCCTGCTGATAAATACCGTGAAATTTTAAAAATTCGTAGTCATCGTCCGAGAAACGATCCACGGCAGGATTGGCAAGCGTGGGGCCAATCGTCCCGGCCAAGGTCGGGCATGATTCTTTAAGCCCCTCATTGCGAGAGGGTTTTGCGTTTGGAGCGGGTGTCGCAGTCTGAATCATAAGTTACTTAATTAACTTAGTAATATTTACTATAGCTCTTTTAGAGAAGTCGTCAATGCAATTTTGGACCAATTTTTTTGCGTCTAAATTTTTTCTGGCGCGAATCCAAACACATTTTGGAACAGCGCCAGAAATAAGAGCCTAACGCAGCCATTGCGGAATGCGAGCCGAAAAATGACCCCAAAGGTCCTTGGGTAAAAGAGCTCCGCTGTAGTTTGCTTACCGAACTGGCAACAACGCGGATTGAGATAGCAAGCCGAGTGGGAATTGTCCCAGCAATCAGCTCGCATTGAGTTTAGCGGATAATGAAATATCCGCCTTGAGCAAGCGTGAAACGGGACAATTCGCCTTGGCGTCCTTGGCGATCTCCTCGAATTTGGGAGCGTCAATTCCCGGAACTTTGCCCGTCAAATCGAGATGGATGCCCGTGATGGTCCAGTTGCCGTTCACCTGTTCCAGCGAAAGCGTGGCCTGCGTGGACAATTCCGTCGGCGTGAAACCGGCGCGTCCAAGGAACGCGGAAAGCGCCATGGTGAAACAGCCGGCGTGAGCGGCGGCGATGAGTTCCTCGGGATTTGTGCCCGGCCCGTTTTCGAAGCGTGAAGTGAAGGAATACGGCGTCTTGTTCAACACGCCGCCCGGCGCGGAAAGCGTGCCCTTGCCCTGTTTAAGGTCGCCATTCCAAGTTGCAGAAGCAGTTCGTTTCATGATTTTCCCGTGAGTTGATCGAATCCAGTGGTCAGCGATTCAAGCTGGAAGCAAAGCACAACCGCTTCGGCAAGGAAACCAATATTGGCATCAACGGACGCCTTTGTATTCACCAAAACCTCAATATTTTTGGCGGTTTACACGTCAAATTTTTTAATGCAAAATAACGGCTCACTTTATGAAAGCTCCAAAACGTGTTCTTTCGCCCATATCCAGTGCCAAAAAACCCGCCGAACCCCTGACCCACGGCATCAGCCGCCGGCGTTTCATTGCCGCCGCGGGCGCCGCGCTGGCAATGCCCGCTTTCATTCCGGGCCGCGCACTTGGGTTGAATGGAGAAACCGCTCCTTCCGAACGCGTCGTCATGGGCATGATTGGTTGCGGCAACCAGGGAACGATCAACACAGAAAATTTTCTGAAACATAAGAATTGCCAGGTGGTCGCCACTTGCGACGTTGATAAAAAGCATCTGCGCCACACGACCAACGTCATCAACAAAAAATACGGAAACCAGGATTGCAAAACTTACCACGATTACCGCGAACTGCTGGCGCGGACGGACATTGACGCGGTGTTAATCGCCTTGCCGGACCATTGGCATGCCATGGCTGCCGTGGATGCGGCGAAGGCGAAGAAGGACATTTACGGCGAAAAACCGCTGGCGCACACCATCGCCGAGCAGCAGGCCATCGTTCGCGCGGTGCATGAAAACAACCGCATCTGGCAGACTGGTTCATGGCAGCGCTCGGAGAACAAGTTTCATTTCGCCGCGGAAATCGTTCGCAACGGATTGATCGGCGAGTTGACGGAAATCGAAGTCGGCCTTTTCGGCGGCAACAAAAACTCCGGCAAAGAAGCCACGAGCATGACACCCAGCGACCCTCCACCGGAACTGGATTACAACACTTGGATCGGTCCCGCGGCGATGATGCCTTACATCCAGGGACGGGTGCATCGCAACTGGCGCTGGAATTACAATACGGGCGGCGGACAACTCATGGATTGGATCGGGCATCATTGCGACATCGCGCATTGGGGCGCGGGCTTCGACAATTCCGGCCCGTCGGAGATCGAGGGCCACGGCGAATTTCCCCCTCACGATGCGGTGTGGAACACCGCGACCACCTATCGCATTATTTTGAAATACCCTGGCAACGTCACGATGACCATCGCGGGCGGTTATCCCGACATCCAGCTTGGCACGAAATGGATCGGCACACAAGGTTGGGTGCATGTTGACCGGGGCCATTTCGAGTCTAAGGACGAGAAATGGGAGGAGATGACGCGGTTGCCGGAAAATTTGCGCAAGATAAAGCTCTACGAGTCGCATGATCATTGGGGCAATTTTTTGGATTGCGTCAAGTCGCGCAAACCAACCATCACGCCGTCCGAAGTCGCGCATCATTCGGCGATCCCCGGCCATCTTGGTTACATCTCAATGGTCGTCGGGCGCAAGTTGCGCTGGGATGTGCAATCGGAACAGATTCTGGGCGACGATGTCGCAAGCCTGATGCTCAGGCGTCCTTATCGCGCGCCCTGGGCGCTGGCGTAACTGAAAATGTGAGTTTTCAGCAAAAAAATCAGACACTAAAGCGGACGCAATGTTAAAAAGGACGTTTAGTAGCGCGGACTTCCAAGTCCGCTGTATCGCGGGTTTCCAAACCCGCGAATGTTGTGAAAACCACGCGCTCGGAGTTATCGGAGCCCTGCCGATTTGGAAAATCGGCGATACAGCAGGTTTGGAAACCTGCGCTACGAGCCGGCAATTTGGATCGGTGGAATTATGAAAAAAGTTCGTTTTGGTTTGATCGGCTACGGCGCGTGGGGAAAGCACCATGCGCGGGCCATCGCCGAATGCAAGGAATCGGAACTGGCGGTCATCGCGGCGCGCTCGGCCGAAGCGCAATCAGAAGCGCGCACGAACCATCCTTCAACCGCGCTCGTGACAGATTACCGCGAAATGCTGTCGCGTCCGGACATTGATGTGGTGGACATCGTGTTGCCAACGGATTTGCATCACGAAGCCGCCGCCGCCGTGTTGCGTTCCGGCAAGCATTTGCTGCTGGAAAAACCGATGGCGCCTTCGCTCGCCCAGTGCGAGGATTTGATCCAGCTTGCCGCGAAACACAAACGCTTGCTGGCCATCGGCCATGAGTTTCGGCTTTCATCGCTTTGGGGGCAGATGAAGGAGATGATTGACGCCGGCGCAATCGGCGACCCCCAATACGCGCTCATCGAATTGTGGCGCAATCCTTACCGTCAGGGCGCGGGCGGCTGGCGTTATGACATCAAGCGCGTCGGCAATTGGATTTTGGAGGAGCCGATCCATTTCTTCGATTTGGCGCGCTGGTATCTTGCAAAGGTGGGCGAACCGGAAAGCGTCTATGCGCGCGCAAATGCGAAGCGGCCGGACCATCCCGAATTGCAGGACAATTTCAGCGCCATCATCAATTTCCCGCGCGGCGCGTATGCGGTGATCTCGCAGACTTTGAGCGCGTTCGAGCATCATCAGGTCGCCAAGATCACCGGCACGAAAGGGGCGTTGTGGGGTTCGTGGAGCGGCGCGTTCGACCGCACGTTTCATCCGACTTTTTCGCTCAAATATTTCAACGGCGAAACGGTTGCCGAGGTGCCCATCACCAAGCTCACCGGCGAAGTCTATGAACTGGTGGACCAGATGGAAATGGTTTCCCGCGCCGTGCGCGATGGCGCGCCGCTGACCGCGAGCGGCGAAGACGGCAAATGGTCCGTGCAAATGTGCCTCAAGGCCCAGGAATCGGTGGAGCGAGGCTGTGTGGTAAAGTTTTGAATGTTGCGTGATGCGCCGCAGCCAAAACAAATCATTGAGGCAGGGAACAACCGCCGCCAGTGGAGCTGGTGTTGTAGCCGCCACCGTCCGTGCTATCCGGATCGGCCCACAAGAGTCCGGGCGTATTCACTTTGAGTTCCATTGCTTGAAGGAAGATATTGGTCAGCAGGAGCTGCGCATGCCCGTCATAAGAACTGACGATGCAGCCGGTGATATGCCGGTCGCTCGGCCCATTGATCTGGTTGGGTTGATTGGCGCCGTCATTGTAGGCGGTTTGGGCGGCGCTCGGAGTGTCAGCAGCGGGTTCCCACATCATGTAGGCCGAGGGATTCATATCGGTGATCTTGTGCGTGGGATAACCAAGGACCGGGGTCGGATGGAACGCCATCACGGCGCCGTTCATGACATAAGTCGAAAGCCGTTCGGCGCGCTGGGTCCAGTTGGGAGAATTGGTATTGTCCGCCGGGCACCAGTAAATGTTGTAGTTATGACCGATGTAATTCCAAAGCAATCCTGCCGCATAAACCGGTGTCGGGTCTGGAGCGGGCGGAGTCGGCGGCCCGACCCCTGCCGGGTCGTAAAGCCAACCAGGGTTGTTCTTGCCCCAATCCGGCCAAACTGCATGATCGCCGAAATCCTCGGCATACATCAAGGCCGCCAGCGCGATTTGCTTGTTCTGGCTGAGACATTTTGTGCGGATGGCGCTGGCCTTCGCTCTTGCCAGCGCCGGCAACAGCAATCCTGCCAAAATCGCGATAATGGCAATGACAACCAGTAATTCAATCAATGTGAATGCGGCGTCACGGCGTGACTCCCTGCATGGCGAATTGGTGAGCTGCCTGGCCATGGGTAAAAGATGGATTTGCCTAAATATTCCACTTTAAAAATAATTAGTCAATGTTAAACTTTTTACACACAACCAGAATCGCCAAAAAACCGGCCTCGGCTGGATTTGATGGATGCGTGGCATATGAATGAGATATGATCTGCCCATGAACTCTCAAAAACTGTCTCGAAAGACCCAAGCCCTACCTGCTCCCAACAATGGAATCAGCCGCAGGAACCTGCTCAAACTTGCGGGCGGCGGAATGGGAATGCTCGCACTGGGAAGCTCAGCGTTCGCCAGTGAAACGGCGTCGGAAAAACCGGAGTTTTATCGCGCGAAAAACGGACGCATCAATCAATCAGTCATCTACTGGTGTTTCAAACCGATGCCTGTGCCCGAACTGGCGACGAACGCGGCGCGCATGGGATTGAAATCGGTTGAACTCGTCGGGCCGGAGTTTTGGCCGATGTTGAAGGACAACGGGCTGACCTGCGCCATCGCGCCGAGTCATGGCTTTGCGAAAGGATTTGCCCAACGCAGCGAACATGAGGAATGCCTGACTATTCTGCATCAGCGGATTGATGAATGCGCCGCCGCGGGCATCCGCAATGTCATCACCTTCTCAGGTTATCGCAAAGGCATTTCAGATGACGAAGGGATGAAGAACATGGTCGAAGGCTTGAAACAGATCGTGGGCCATGCGGAAAAGAAAAAAGTGACGCTGTGCCTCGAGGTGCTCAATTCACGCGTGCACAAGGAAATGAGGGGCCACCCCGATTATTTTTGTGACCATCTTGAACCGGGCATCGAACTCTGCAAGCAAATCGGTTCGGAGCGCATGAAAATCCTTTTCGATATTTACCACATCCAGATCATGGAAGGCGACCTCATCACGCGCATCCGCGAGTTTCATCCCTACATCGCGCATTACCACACGGCGGGAAATCCGGGCCGCAACGAAATTGATGACACGCAGGAAATCAATTATCCAGCCGTGATGAATGCCATACTCGCCACGGGCTACGACGGATTTGTCGGCCAGGAATTTGTGCCGTTGCGCGATCCAATGGCTTCTCTCAGCGAAGCCGTCAAGATTTGCGACATTTGATTTTCAGCCAATTCAACCAAAACATCTTTCAACCCATGATTCGAATCAAACCAGTTCGCTGCCTCGTGCTGGCCGTCCTTTGCGCGGCGGTGACCCAAATTCCATTCACCTCCCGCGCGGTCGAGCCGATTCACGCACTGCTTATCACCGGCGGAGGCACGCATGATTATGCGCACCAGAAAAATATTCTCACCGAGGGCATCAGCGCCCGCGCGAACGTGACCTGGAAAATCATTTACGAGGACGACCTGGTCCAACCTTCTAAACTCAAGACGCACGAACTGGCCATTTACAAGGAGCCGGACTGGACCAAGGGATTCGACGTGGTGGTGCATGACGAATGCTTCG
>DASRBR010000007.1:0-6228 GCA_035653495.1 Verrucomicrobiia bacterium | reverse complement strand
CCTAAAGGCGGAACTCCAAACACGGAGGGCACCAAAACGGCACGAGGATTAACCCCCAAGACACCAAGGGACCAAGAGACTCAACTTTCACCTTCGTGCCTTTGTGTCTTTGTGGTTAACACCTCAAAGCTTCGCTATCTTTTGCAACAGCGCGGTTGTGGATTTGCCGGGAACAATGGGCAGGATGAGCACTTTGCCGCCGGATTTTTCGACTTCGCGGCGCTCCTCCTGGTTAATGCTTTCCAGCGTGTAATCGCCGCCCTTCACATAAATGTCCGGCTGCGCAATGGAAAGAAAACGGGTCGCCGAACGTTCGGTGAAGATGCAAACGCCGTCCACACTCGCCAATGCGGCCAGCACGGCAGCGCGGTCGGCTTCCGAATTCACCGGGCGATTTGGACCTTTCAATGAGCCCACGGCGGAGTCGCTGTTCAATCCAATCAGCAACGCATCGCCGAGGTTGCGCGCTTCTTCGAGGTAAGTCACATGGCCCAAATGAAGAATGTCAAAGCAGCCGTTGGTGACGACGAGCTTTTGGTTGCGTTCACGAAATTTCGCGCGCCATGCGGGCAACTGCTCCCATGAAACCAACTTGTTCCGAAAATTCACAACGCCCGATAATGGCCCATGCAATTCGCGATTGGCAATGACTTTTACCGCGGCTTTTCCGCGTAATTGATGCTCATCGTGCCGCCGACCAGGTTCACGATCTTGGTGCGGACCAGGTTCAATTCCTCCATCTTCGCCGCCACGCCGTTTTGCCCGGCATAATGCGTTAACGATTCCAAAATATAAGCGTGGGTCTGGGCATCGCCGCAAAGAATTTTTCCCAGCACGGGCACACACCAGCGTAGATAAGAAAAATAAACGGCGCGCCACAACGCATTGTCCGGCTTGCCGAAATCCAGCACGAGCAAACGGCCCCCCGGCCTGGCGACGCGCCGCATCTCGCGCAAGCCCGCCTCCCAATCCTGCAAATTCCGCAAACCGTAACCGATGGTGACGATGTCGAAACTCTCATCAGGAAAAGGCGTGTGCATCGCATCGCCACGAAGAAATTCCACCAAGCCGCGCGGCTTTGATTTTCGGCTTTGAACTTTCAACCGTTCCCGTGCAACCGCCAGCATCGGTTCGCTGAAATCCAGTCCAGTGACTTCCAAACCCCGCCTTGCAAACGCGAGCGCAATGTCTCCCGTTCCACAGCACAAATCCAGAACACGTTCGCCCGGCTGGCCGTTTGCCAGCTTGAGCAGGCGTTTTTTCCAAAGGCGATGCAGCCCGCCGCTTTGGAGGTCGTTGATGAGGTCGTAGCGCGGCGCGATGGCCGCGAACAAGTCCTTGACCCGTTCGGCGCGCCCCGCGCCCGCATCATAATATTTATTGACCACGCTCCCGCAGCCTACCACGGCGCTGCGCGGGAAGCGATGTCAACTCTCGCGGCGAAATCCACTCAATCGGAGCCGTGAAGCTTCACCATCTTGTTGTAAACGCCAAGCAACAGCAGCGTCGGCGCCCAGCAACTCACGAAAAGCGCATCGTGTTCGCGCTTGGCCGCCTTGAGCACCAGCGCGCCCAAGATCGCCCCGCCAGCGGCCCATAGGAAGGTGTCTGACGGCAATTTCGCGGTGCGGCTTTCGATGGCCTTGGCGATTTTTCCCTCGGGATATCTATGTTGAACATCTGTGACCATACTGTCTCCTTTGTTGCGTATCGAAAGTACCATTGCCTTGAGCGCGCGATTCGCCAAGGCGCCGAACCGGTTTTTGGGTGAACACCCCAATGTTGATGGTTGGTTTGCGGGCCTACGCTTGAAAATGATTTCGCCTGCATTTCAGACGCCATGAAACCGCGCAGCGGCCAACAAAACGGCGCCGATACGCGCCAGAAAAATCCCCAGGAGGACCATGAAGAGGAGGAAGTGCGGCAACGGACCGCCATCGGCCCGCACGTCGTGCACAGCGCAGTTCTTGCCGAAGGCGAAAGCGAACTCGAACGCCCCACTTCCGCCCTGGCGTATTCGGGCCTGGCCGCCGGAATGTCGATGGGATTCAGTTTTCTGACGGAAGGTTTTTTGCGCGCCAATTTGCCTTCCACGCCCTGGGCGTTGCTCATCGCAAAGCTCGGTTATTCGATGGGCTTTCTGATCGTGATTCTCGGCAGGCAACAGCTTTTTACCGAAAACACCTTGACGCCCATGCTCCCGGTTTTCGAAAAGAGAAAATTGGACGTGCTGCTGAATACGTTGCGTTTATGGGGCGCGGTGTTCCTGGCAAACTGGATCGGAACAATGGCGTTCGCGTGGATCGTGGGACATGAAAGCATCATTGATGAAACGATGCGACCGTATTTTGTTGCGATGGGATACGAAGCCATGAATCATAATTTCGGGACGGTGCTGGTCAGGGGCATCTTCGCGGGCTGGCTGATCGCATTACTGGTTTGGCTGCTGCCGTTTGCTGAAGCCGCCCGCGTGTGGGTTATCATATTGATGAGTTATCTCATTGCGCTCGGCTCGTTCAACCACGTCGTTGCAGGCTCGGTGGACACGTTTTATTTGGTGGTGATGCACGAAAAAACCTTCGGGCAATACCTTGGCGGATTCATGCTGCCCACCTTGATCGGGAACATCATTGGCGGCATCGCATTGGTCGCTGCCCTGGCGCATGCGCAGGTGAAATCAGGCCACTGAGGCGTCGCGTCATTCGATTTCAATTCCCACCGGGCAATGGTCCGAACCGGCCACCTCGCAATGGATGAACGCGCGTTTGAGGCGGGGACGTAACGCCGGCGAAATGAGAAAATAATCAATACGCCACCCGACGTTCCGCGCGCGCGCTCCGCTGAACGGCGCCCACCATGTATAATGCCCGCCGCCTTTCTCGAACTCGCGGAACGTGTCAACGAAACCGGCGTTCACCAACGCGGTGAAACCAGAGCGTTCCTCGACCGTGAACCCATGGTTGCGCACGTTCGACTTTGGATTGGCCAAATCAATTTCGGTATGCGCCACGTTCAGGTCGCCGCAGAAAATGACCGGCTTGCGTTTTTCCAGCAGCTTCAGGTAGCCGAGAAAATCCTTGTCCCATTGCTGGCGATAAGGCAGCCGGCTGAGGTCGCGTTTGGAATTGGGCACATACACGTTCACGAGAAAAAATTCGGGAAGCTCCGCCGTGAGCACGCGCCCTTCGTTGTCGTGCTCCTTCATGTTGATGCCGCAACTGATGGCGATGGGCCGTTGCCGGGCGAAAATGACGGTGCCGGAATAACCTTTTTTCTGCGCGCAATTCCAATATGTCGTGTAATGCGCGGGCCACAGTTGCTCGACGTCATCCGGCGAAGCCTTCGTTTCCTGCAGGCAGAGGATGTCCGGCGCTTCACGCGCGAGATAATCCAGAAAATTTTTGCGCAACACCGAGCGAAGCCCGTTGACGTTCCACGAAATGATTTTCACAAGGGCAAATTTAAACGAGCGTCCGCGCAAACGCGAGCAAAGTGTCTGCGTGTGCGGGAACTGCTTTTCCTTGAAACCCGGACGTCCATGAGCAAGAGTGGTTGGCCGCGCATCGGTAGCTCAATTGGATAGAGCTTCTGACTTCGGATCAGAAGGTTGCAGGTTCGAGTCCTGCCCGATGCACCATTTTCAGCGCTTCGTGAGTCTTGTCGCACAAGTTGTCCGAAATGGCCGGATAAGGTCGAAACTTCCCGGCAAAGGTCGAATATCAATAACTTACGCAAGAGACGGCACTTGCAATTGTCCCATGAACCGCGGCCGCCGCCGCGCATTGATCCACAAGATGTCCGGGTTTTAAAACCTGTCCGAAATCCAAAGAACGGAACCTCATTTGATAATCAACGACTTAACGCATGGTTTCGGACAACTTGTGAGACGGCCAAAAGGTGCAACAAGCAACGCCTTTTTTGCCCATTTTTGGCCAGTGTAAGGAACGCCGACAGTCAAAAAATCGGCCTCATTCGCTTGGCGCGAAAGCTGATTGAAGCGCATCGGTTGGCAGCAAACCGCGCCGCCTTTCTCAACCGTAAGAAGCACAGCCGCGCGCCCTGGCGATTCGCAAAGAAGCGTCTTGGGGAAGCCGGCGAACTGGGAAAACTTTTGCGGATTCATGGAAGTAAAAACCCGGCGCAATCTTCCGACCGCGCCGGGACGCTATTATATAGGTCGAGTCAGGACGCCGCCTGTTTCCTTTTCTTGATCAGCGCCGTGAATGCATTCTGGGCGTCACTGGCAGAAGCATTTTTTTGAACTCCGCATGGAGCGCGCGATAAGCTTTATCCAGGGACTTTTCAGTGTCACAGGCGAATCCATCAAGCGCATCAGCCTCAAGCCGGTTGTGCTTCGCATCCGTGGTTTTAAAGACAAGCTCCGCGTGTTCGTGACCAAGCAATACGAGCAGGCCGCGCGCCCGCGAAATGGCGTTTTCAATGTCTTCCATGGCATTAAAAAAGGCATCCATTTTATTCGTCGCCTGGCCTGACTTGATTTGTTCCAATTGTTCGCACACGGCTGTGTAGTGCGGATGGTTGCATGTCATGAAATGATGGAAGGCTTGCAGCATTTTTTTTCTCGGCTCAATGGCATCGGGCATCGTTGCCATCGCGTGATTGACCAGCATGTTTACCGTGTCCTCCCAGAACGGGCTTAGTTCTTCATGGGTTTCACCTTCTGATTTTGTCCCGTTTCTCACTTGTGAAACGGCCTCTTTTTTGCTATGACCTTTTTCGGGCTTGTGAACTTTTTTCATGTGATAGTGACTTGAGTTTACGGCTCATGGGTGATGGTGTTTGCGCATCATCACCCTCTTTTTTTTGCTTGCTCATCGAGCCAGTTAATGAGTCGAAGCGTGACCTCACCACTTGGAACTTTGTGCCCATTCAGCCATCCATTTAATTGCTGCCGGGACACGTCCAAGTCATCCGCCAATTGAGTCCGTTTGCCCCTCGCCTTTGTCGCGCGTTTTACGGCCGACAACAAGCCCTGGAGCGACTTATAGCGTTCGGTCACGCTCTCCTTTGTAAACCTAAAAGAATACGAGTCAACAATTATTTTTTGTTCACGAGGATTGCCCCCACCACCGCCAGAAAACCGCCGCCGACAATCCCCTGCCCGTTTCCCAAATACCAGCAAGCCCCAAGCGTCACCAAGCCGCCGATCAACAGCAAGCCGCCACCGCGATTCACGAATGCGAAAAACGCATCCTCCGCGAGACTTGGGTCTGCTTGTTTGACCTCCGCGTTGCACAATGGGCAATTTTGAGAAGAGCCAGGTAACGCTTCAAACGGGTGTCCACACGCCGGACAATTGAAAGAGATCGTTTTCATTTATGAAGAAACGCCGGGGAATAGTGCGACTTCTTGTGAAGGCGTCTCTCACACGTCCGAAACGTCCGGCGCGCCCGCATTCTTTGAAGGACGCCCCCCTTTCGCGCCAGAATGCCCTGCAACGCGCCGACGTATTTCGAAACAGCACCCCACGTTTTTTTGAACAGACCCGCCTTTGCAAGCCACTTTGCGAAAATGCAAGCGGGGTTGGCGCTGTCTTGACAGTTGATTGCCATCAATTCGCCAGCGAGCCCGCCAAGCCCATTAACGGCCCGTTAAACGAAAAAGGCAAACCATGATCACCGTTACCGGCGCAATCCAGACCACCTCCGGCGCGGCCCTTCACGCCAACCTTGATTTCATCTCCAAATCCACCCCGCTCACTGGCGGCGGCATCATCATCACCAATACCGATGCCAGCACCCGCAGCAACCCCAGAGACGGCACTTTCTCCGTTCCTCTTGCCCCCGGAAACTATCAGGTCGTCATCCGCGCCCAAGGCCAAAGCTCATCCTTCAACATCGCCGTTCCATCTGGCTCAGGCACGGCCACGATTGATACATTGCTTTCAACCCCGCTGCAATATACGTTCAATGCGCCCCAACTCGTCTTTAACGGCCACGCCGGGAACATCACCTTTATCTTCATCCCCGCCCCGCCCGCGCCGACCGCCTCCCTCGTCAATCTGGCAGGCGGCGAGATCAACAACATCGGCGGACAGGATTACACCTATTGGATTTCTTGGGTGGCTGCCAACGGCCAAACCACTCTCAGCCCATTGCTCGATGTCGAACTTGGCGCGCCAATACCCGGCCAAGCAAATAGGATTGCTTTGCCAACGCCGCCGCAAGGTGTGGCCAGCGTCAACATCTGGCGCTCTTACAATTCGGA
>DASRBR010000006.1:0-5053 GCA_035653495.1 Verrucomicrobiia bacterium | reverse complement strand
ACCCCCGGCTAATTTCTTGCAAGCCTCCGGCTTGCCGGGCTGGATAAGTTGCCTAAAAATATTAATGCAGTTGCGGAGTCCCAGCACTCGAAAGAATAATTTCCCGTCCCTCCGCCTGCTTTCATTTGCCATTGTTGTGATCACCCTTTGCGCCGGATGCCACAAGGAGCAAATCAGCGTCTATACCATCCCCAAGGAACCGCCCGCAGGCCTGCCAAATGCCCAGGAAGCCAATGGCGCAAACGGCCCGTTGCCCTTTGATTTCAAAATTCCTGGTGGCTGGCAGCAACAAGCGCCGACCGGCATGAGCATCGCCAGTTTTTCCATCGCCGACCGCAAGGCCGAATTGTCCGTCATGTCCTTTCCCGGCGAAGGCGCAAGCCGGTTGAACGTCGTCAACATCGTGCGCCAGGAAAATGGACTTCCGCCGCTGAGTGACGAAGAACTTTCGAAAATCGTCGTGCCGATTGAAGTGGGTGGCGAAAAAGGGTCGCTCATTGACCTCACGCGCGGCACGACTTCGCCTACCAACAACAACAATACCGACAGCATCACCATCGCCGTCGTGCCGCATGGTGGAGCGACGTGGTTCTTCAAACTGGCCGGTGTTTCGGAGGTTGTTGCCGCGCAAAAACCGGCCATGCTCGATTTCTTGAAGTCGGTTTCCTTCAAAGCCGAGGCGAATGAGCCAATGTCTCCGCACGGCCAATCGTTTGCCAGCGCGAACACCGGGCGCGTTCCGTCCGAACAGCCGCCATTTGCCGGCAGTTCGCCGGATGCCGTTTCCGGCAAACCGGCATGGCAGGTTCCTCCCGGTTGGAGCGAAGTGCCGCCGTCGCAGATGTTGCTCGCGAAATTCGTCATCAGCGGCAAGGACGGCGAAGCGGACGTGACCGTGAGCACATTCGCCGGCCCGGCAGGCGGAACGTTGCCGAACGTCAATCGCTGGCGCGGGCAGGTTGGCCTTGAGCCGATTTCTCAAGAGGAACTCGATAAAGACGTCAGCTCTCTTGACGTGCCGGACGGCAAGGCCATGTTAGTGGACGTGAACGGCAAAAGCCCCAAGACAGGCAAGGAAATCCGTCTCGTCGGCGTGATCTGGCCGCGCGACGGGCAGACTTGGTTTTACAAATTGATGGGCGATTCCGCCGTCGCTGCCCGCCAAAAGGACGCCTTCCTTAAATTCATCCAATCCGTGCGTTACTCTGATGGTTAACCGCATCTTCAAATTTTTCTGTTCGCTCCGGCTGACCGTGACGCTGCTTTGCTTTGCGGTCGTGCTGGTTTTTGTCGGCACGCTGGCTCAGGTGCACGAAGGGCTTTACGCCGCGCAAACCCGTTATTTCAAAAGCTGGCTCGTCTTTGAACCAACCATTGGCAACAGCGTCTGGCCCATCATCCTGCCCGGCGGTTATCTGCTTGGCACATTATTGCTCATCAATTTGCTTGCCGCGCACATCAAGCGCTTCCAGTTCACCAGCAAAAAAATCGGCATCCATCTCATCCACGGCGGATTGATCCTGCTGCTGCTTGGCCAATTGCTCACCGACATGCTTTCGCATGAAAGCTCGATGCGCTTGTTCGAGGGTTCGCGCTCCAATTATTCCGAGGATTATCGCGCGAACGAATTCGTGATGACCGACACTTCCGACTCGACAAGCGACAAGGTGGTTTCCATTCCTGAATCGCTGCTTGCCGAGAAGGGCGAAATCCGCCACGAAGCGCTGCCGGTGACGCTGCGCGTGCTCAATTACTGGCAGAATTGCGACGTCCAAGAAATCCCGCCTGCGCAAGCCGTTCCGGTGAAGGCAGACCATGGCTATTACCGCGACAGCTCGGTGCTGGCGTTGCCGGAACCAACGTCCGAATCGGACCACGGGCATCCGGCCGTGTTCGTCGAATTAACTTCCGGCCAAAAAACGCTCGGCAGTTTTCTTGTGACCACGCCGGCGGCTCAGGATGAACCGCCGCAGACCTTTTCGATTGGCGGCAAGGATTACGCGATGACGATGCTGTTCGCGCCGATGCTGGGAGGCAATCTGCTGGCGGTTTCACGCGCCGGCGACATGGGCGGCGAAAGCATGGTCACTTTTCCCGAAGCGGACCTTGCCAAAGACAAGGAACTGCAAAACCAAAGCCTGCCATTCCAATTGCGCGTGAAACAATTCTGGTCGAACTGCCGGATTTATCAACAGCCCGGGCCCAAATCCATCCAGCCGAAAATCACGCACGGCGCTCTCGCGGATTGTTTCGTGAATCCTGAGCCGCCGGTTACGGACCAGGACCATCGCAACCTTCCCGGCGCGGTGGTGGAATTGCGCAACGGCAAAGGCTCGCTCGGCACATGGTTGTTGTGGGCCGGCTACGATCGCGCGTTGGACAGCTTGAAGATTGACGGGCACACTTACCAGATGGCCCTGCAATTCAAGCGCTATTACAAGCCCTACAGCATCGCGCTGCTGAAGTTCAGCCACGATCGTTACAAAGGCACCGATACGCCCAAAAATTTTTCGAGCCGCATCCGGCTGGTGAATCCACAATCGAACGAAGACCGCGATGTGCTGATCAAGATGAACAATCCGCTGCGTTACCGCGGCACGACCTATTATCAGGCGGGCTTTGACAAGGTGCGTCCTGACGTGACCATCCTCGAAGTCGTGACCAATCCCGGTTGGTTGACGCCTTATCTTGCCTGCGTGCTAGTCGCCGCGGGCATGGTTTACCAATTCATGTCGCATTTGATCGGCTTTGCGACAAAACGGAGGTCGGCGTGAGCACCAATCGAACTTTCTTTGCGCTCTGGGTTGGAGAATGCTTGTTTCTCCCTCACCCCGGCCCTCTCCCCAAGGAGAGGGTGAACCATTTTTCCGGTTCTAGAGTTTCCCTTCGTTTCGGATTACACCCACAGCGGAAACCGATGCTCCCTCTCCCTGAGGGAGAGGGTTGGGTGAGGGGGAAGCGCGCTTTTTATTACCAGCAATCGCGGGCATTATTCGATTTCAAAATACGACAGGCAATCCATGAAAAAAATCCTTAGAATTTTGCCCTGGTGTTTTCTAGCGCTGTTTGCAATGGAAATCGTCGGCGTGCTCATGCCGAAAAAGGACGGCGTTTTTCACCTGCGCGAGTTTGGCCGTTTGCCCGTCCTGCTCAATGGCCGCGTCCAGCCCTTTGATTCTGTCGGTCACAATTCGCTTTTGCAGATCCGCAGCACGTCCGATGTTCCAATCGAGGACGTTCCAGCGTGGAAATTTTGGCATCATCCCAAAAAATTAAAATCCACCGAATGGCTGCTCGAGGTGATGTGCCAGCCTGACCAGGCGGACAATCGCCTCATTTTTCTCGTTCACAATCCCGATTTGATCGGTGACTTGAAACTGGCGGACAAAAGCGGTGACAAATCCAAGTTGAGTTACAATTCTGGCCTGAGTTATTACTCGTTCAACGAACTCAAGCCAGTTCTGCCCGAAATCATCGAGCAAACTCGCAAGGCGGCCGCGGTTGACGACCAGGCGCGCTCGTCCATGCAACGGCAGGTGGTGAAACTTGGCAACGCGATCGAGATTTACAAGTCGCTCAAGTTCACGTTGCGTCCGCCGGGCGTCGATGATTTCTCGGCTGAACTTCAGGACGACATCCGGCCAGCCATCGATCCCGGTGTGAACGCAGTGATGGCAAAACGGGACGGGAAGGAATACGACAAAGCGGCATTCAATCGCATCGCGCAGATTGCCGAATCCTTTGATCAATTGCGCCAGGAACCGGGCGCGGGACAATTGTATCCGCTCGTCGTTCCGCCCGAAGACCCGAAGAAAACGCCGGATGATTGGGGCAACATCGGCGCGGGAGTGATCGATTCCATCCATGAAGGAGACATTTTTCCGCCGCTGGGCTGGCTGGCGGAGGCGGCGACCGCGTATCGCGACGTCAATCCCGCCGGATTCAATGAAGCCGTGGATGCCTACACGCAATGGCTGCAAAAGAACATGCCGGTCGAACTGGCCAAGGGCCGTCACGAATTTTTCTTCAACGACATGAAGCCGTTTCTGCACGCCATCATCATTTACATCATGGCGTTTATCCTGACGGGCGGTTCGCTGCTCACGTTCGGCGTTTTCCCGAACCTTTCCGAATCGCTGCGGCGTTCGGCCTTTTACCTGATTATTCTTGCGGGCATCGTTCATACGTTCGGCCTTGGTTTTCGCATGTATCTTGAAGGCCGTCCCCCGGTGACGAACCTGTATTCCTCGGCGATTTTCATCGGCTGGGGAGCAATGATTTTGGGATTGGTGCTGGAACGGGTTTACCGGCTGGGCATCGGCAATGCCGTGGCTTCGCTGGCGGGCTTTGTGACCCTGCTCATCGCCCAAAACTTGGCTGTAGGCGGCGACACGATGGAAATGATGCGCGCGGTGCTCGACACGAATTTCTGGCTCGCGACGCACGTCGTCGTCGTGACGCTTGGCTATGCCTCAACATTTGTCGCAGGATTGCTCGCGGTCATTTACATTGTTTTGGGAGTGTTCACTCCGAAACTTTCGCAAAAATTAACTAAGGGAGACGCTGTGGCGCTGAGTCTGGCTGTTGGAGCTGCAGGCGGGAGCCGCGCTGGAATCAAAACGGCCAAGAACTTAGAGTCCCAAGTTGGCCAGGTGGAACTGGGCAAAGCATTATCCAAGATGGTCTATGCCATCGTTTGTTTCGCGACGTTGTTCAGTTTTGTGGGTACGGTTTTGGGCGGCATCTGGGCCGACCAATCGTGGGGACGTTTCTGGGGCTGGGATCCGAAGGAAAACGGCGCGCTCATCATCGTCTTGTGGAACGCGACCATCCTGCACGCGCGCTGGGGTGGCATGGTGCGCGAACGCGGCCTGATGAACATGGCCATCATTGGTAACATCGTGACGAGTTGGTCATGGTTCGGCGTGAACATGCTGGGCATCGGCCTGCATTCGTACGGCTTCATGGACGCGGCGTTCCACTGGCTCGTCGCCTTCATCGGCAGCCAAATTATCCTGATCACTCTTGGCCTTCTGCCGCCGCATTACTGGCG
>DASRBR010000005.1:0-3914 GCA_035653495.1 Verrucomicrobiia bacterium | reverse complement strand
CTTCCCGCGCTGTGCCGGTCATTCCTGACAAACGCCGGAAACACCGGAAAAATCGTTGGAAGCTCAACCGGGCGATGGTCTCGGAAAGGGCGGAAATCGGCACTTCTTCCTTCGCTTCAACCGCTTGATGCAAGCCCTGGTTCCAGGTGCGGTTGGGCATCTGGCGGCCGGTAAATTCGTCCACAATCACGATTTTATCGTCCAAAACGACGTATTGCTTGCCGCGCAGGTAGAATTCACGTGCCGCCAGCGCCTGTTTGACCAATTCGTCGCGGCGTTCCAGCCCCTGCCACAAGCCCGGCAAAGCCGCGCAAGCCGCGCTTAATTGTTTCCGTCCAGCCTCGTTCAGGCGAATTTCCCGGTAACGCTGGTTGACCTCGTAATGTTCGCCGGGCTTCAGTGTCTCAATGACTTCCTTGGCGATGGTCACGGCGCTTTCCAGCAACTGGTTCTTTTGCGGCGCGGAAATGATCAACGGCGTGACGGCTTCGTCGATCAACACGCTGTCGGCCTCGTCAACGATGGCCGTGTGCAGGCCGCGCATGACCAATCCATCCTGATTCGCAGCTCTTGGCTGCAGCAAGTCGCGGATCAACCGCCGCGAAGGCTCGGTCACCCTCCCCAATCGGAGCCGGTCACGAAGAAAATCCGCCAGCAACTCCTTGCTGGTGACGTAGGTCACGTCCGCCGAATAACCGTGCAACCGTTTGGCGGGTTCCATCAGCCCGGTGACGCATCCCACGCGCACTCCGCAAAACTTGTAAAGCTCCTGCATCCAACCCGCGTCGCGCTCGACCAGATAATCGTTCACGGTGACAACATGGCATGGACGACCCGTCCAACCGGCCAGCACCGCGGCCAATCCGGCGGTCAAAGTTTTGCCTTCGCCGGTCGCCATTTCCGCCAGATAACCCCGATGCAGCGCCAGTGCGCCCATGATTTGCACCAAAAAGGGACGAAGACCGAGCTTTCGGTCCGCCGCTTCCCGGATACCTGCCAATGCGGAAATCGCCAGCTCCGATGCGTCCCGGTCCGCGCGACGGAAGCGCGCCCGCAATTCCATCAAACGCTGGTGAAGTTGATTGTCCTCCAGTTCAACCCATTCCGGCGCGAGTGCTTCCACTTTTTCCGCATCCTGCCGCAAAGATTGAAGGGCCTTTGACCGCCGTTCGTAAGCGCCAATCAGGCTGTTCACCCGCGAATCCAATCCCTTCAGCAACGGCGGAGGCGGGCGGAATTGGACGCGCCGGTAGGAATCTGTCGGGGTGAGCGTCTTCACAGTTGATAACGCTTTTGGAGCAGTTGGCCCAGGCGCCGGAACCAGCGCGGCAGAAGCGGTTCCGGTTTCAAATCGAAACGAATGCTGCCGGAACGGCCATGCAGGAGCGCGGCTTCGCCCGGATTGGCCAGCTTCGCATGGACTTCAAAGAAAAGCTCCTTTGCCTTGCCGGGCTCGTTCTGCGCGACAGGCACTTCTCCGCCAGCGGCCCATCCCAACGCGGGCGAAGGCAGGTTTTGCTGGCCGCCGGGAACGATGTTCCATTGGGAAACCGGCAATACGTCACCCGCTTCGCCGCGCAAACGCACTTCTCCGCGCAATGGTTGGCGCGCAAAAACGGCGTCCGCGTCGGCTTGGTCAACCGTGGCGACAAATTCAAAAGCTTTTGGGTCAACCACCAGCCCAAGCGCCATTCCGCGTTCGAGCCGGCGACCGATCAAATCCTGGATCCGTGGGGCGACCCAGACGCCATCGTGTCGCGCCCGGATGGTCAAAGCCGCCTTGTCCGCCATGAGTTTCGCGAGGCGATTGGTGACTGATTCCAGGCTGCTGGCCAGGGGCATCAGATCGGCGTTCGTGCCACTCAATGCCGAGCGCAAACGGGCGTTCACCTCCACGACCCGCGCCTGCGTGTCGGCCAATTCCAGTTCCAGCTCGCGGCTGCTCAATTGCATCAATGGCTGCCCGGCAGTGACTTTCGCGCCCGGAGTTGCCAGCAATTTATCAACCACGCCGGAAACCTCGGCCACCACGTCTGTGCGGCGTTCGGCTTCGAGAATTCCCGGCGCGCGGAAATGATAAGGAAACGGCACCACGGCCAGCAAAACGAGCACGACCACAGCCAAAGCGACGGTCGTCGCCGTCGCTCGCCAGCGTATCCGTTCCAGCCGCGGGCTTGTCGCAAGATAATGAATGAACCGTCCGACGGGCACCGTTACCCAGGAGACTGCGCACACCGCAGCCATGATGATGCCGAGCAACAAAAATTTATCGGCCACCAGCAGCAAAACTCCCGCAAAAACGATCACCCGATAAATCCCGCTGATGATCCCGAATACCACCAGCCAAACCGCTTCGCTGGTCGTCGTGGCAGGGCCTTCGGAATCTTTTACGCCGAAAACATTGTGCTCCCAAAGATGCCGCAATTGCGCGCCGGCGCGTTGCGACAGGTTGGGGATCTCCAAAAGGTCGGACAAAATATAATAACCGTCAAAACGCAGCAGCGGGTTGGCATTGAAGATGATAGTGGACACGGACGCGATGAACATCACGTTGTAAGCCAGGCTGTGAAGTGTTCCCTCGCCGGTCCTTGCCCAGACGAATGTGGCAAGCGCCGCGACGAATACTTCCACAATCATTCCCGCCGCGCCTACCAGAACCCGATGCCAGCGATTGCGCAATCCCCAGCTCGAAGAGGCGTCCATGTAGGGCACCGGCGTGAAAATCATCAACAAAATGCCCATCACATGCACTTCACCGCCGAATTTGCGGCAAAAATAAGCATGGCCGAATTCGTGGATGGTCTTGATGATGACCAACGCCAGATAAAGCATCGGCAGGTTGCCCGGCGAAAGGATCCCCTGCCCTTGCAACTTCACCGCGGCGAAATTATCCACGACCACCTTTAAGGCAAGCCCCACCACCACGCACCACAATACCGCGCCGAATTTGCTGATGAATTTGCCGACGACCGGCAGGGTCGCCACAATGAAACGGTCTGGATCCAGCAGCGGAAAGCGCAGGAACATCAGATTCAGCAGGCGCGCGCTCATTTCGCGTTGCTTGCGCTGTTTGACGCGCGAAAACAATTGCGCGCTGTCCTGCGCGTCCGGGTAATGCAACAGGTTCGCGTAATAAAGCTGCGAGAGCAATTGAATCACCGCCTCCTGGCCCGGCGCTTCATCTGGAAAACGGTTCACGCATTCCTGCCAGGCTTCCTGCACTGTCTTGTCCGGCCCGAGCCGCGCCACAAATTCATACGCGGCGGGACGCAGCCGGAAATATTGGTTGCTGAAAGGATTTTGAAGGACGATCCAGCGCTCGCCGCGATAACTCTGCCGCTGCACGCGCACGCCCGCGCGCAAATAGACATGCCGGCCCGCGATGCGGTACCAGGATTCGCTGAACGTGGCGGATGCGTCGGCCATGGCTCACCACCAAAGTTTCAGCCGCAGAAAATCCACCGTGCGATGCGTCAATATCCAGAACAAGGTCCGCTTTTCCACCCGGATCTTGCAAACGCCGCTCATGCCCGGACGCCACCATGGCTGCGCTCCGCCGTCAATCGCGCAACGCACCAGGAAAACATTGGCGTCGTTCTTCGGCACGGCTGCCGGTTCAACGGTGATGATATGCACCGGGAATTTGTCTCGCGGCCGGCTCAGGAACGCGATTTCGCCGGAAGTTTTTCCAAGGATGTCCTGCACATCGCGTTCATTGACCTCGGCCTCGACATAAAGCGTATCCAAACGCGCGACTTTGAACAGCACATCGGCCGCTTTCACCGGCGAACCAAGCCGTTCGCGCAAATCGCCTTCAATGACCACTCCACGAAATGGCGAACGGATGATGGCCTCGTCCAATCGATATTGCGCAAGGTCCAATCGCGCCTTGGCTTGATCCGCGGTGGCCTGTG
>DASRBR010000004.1:0-6295 GCA_035653495.1 Verrucomicrobiia bacterium | reverse complement strand
GCCCCTCCTGCCACCCCGTTTCACTTACGGAGCGGTCTGCGGCGATTTTCAGCCTTTCCGTTTCACCTTGTTTCACCTTACGACACGCTAAAACACGATAAAACACGCTATTTTTAAAACAATTTATTCGTGCAGAAGGCGCATAACCCAAAGCAATGAAACACCGAACGCCCAACACCGAACACCGAACATCGAATGTGCAGGATTGCGCCGAAGCGCGGACAGCCTTGTCCGCATGGATGCAGGCTTCGCCTGCCAAAACCTTGCGTTGAACCAATGGGCCTTGTCAGCTAGCCTCCGATGAACTCGACCATGGCAACTGAAACTCAACCGGCCAAGACGTCCGAGCACGGGCTGCACACCTACATCCCGCCCGAGGCAAGGATGCGCGAATTCACCCCACGCGCGCTCATCCTCGGCACCCTGCTCGGGATGGTGTTCGGCGCGTCCTCGCTTTATCTCGTGCTCAAGGTCGGCATGACCGTGAGCGCGTCCATCCCGGTAGCGGTCATTTCGCTGACCTTGTTCCGGCTCTGGTCGAAAGTGGGCGGGCGCGACGCGACCATCCTCGAAAACAACATCGTCCAAACTGCCGGTTCTGCGGGTGAATCGATCGCGTTCGGCGTCGGCGTGACGATGCCGGCCATCATGATCCTCGGTTTCGATCTCCAGCTCACCCGGGTGATGTTGGTGGCGGTTTTGGGCGCGTTGCTGGGGATTTTGATGATGATCCCGTTGCGTCGCGCGCTCATCGTGCAGCAACACGGCCTGCTTAAATATCCTGAAGGCACCGCGTGCGCCGAATTGCTCAAGGCCGGCGCGAATGCCGAGTCACGCGCGATGGCGTCCGAAGAGGCGCAACGTGAAGCCGGCACCTTGAGCCGCGCGCGCGGCGAACAAAGCCCGAATGCCGCGACCATTTTCGCTGGATTCGGCATCGGGCTCGCTTACAAACTTGCGATGGACGCATTCAGGCTATGGAAGGAAATACCGGAAAGGATTTTTGGACCGCCGCTCGCGGCCGGTTCCATCGCGGCGGAAATTTCGCCCGAGTTGCTGGGCGTTGGCTACATCATCGGACCGCGCATCGCCGCCATCATGTTCGGCGGCGGCGTGTTGTCGGCGTTGGTGCTTGTCCCGATAATCAAGTTTTTCGGGGATGCTGCAATTGGTCCGGTTGTGCCCGGCACAACACCCATCAGTCAGATGAGCCCGGATGAGATCCATGGCGCATATGTGTTATATATCGGCGCGGGCGCAGTCGCGGCCGGTGGCATCATCAGCCTGCTGCGTTCCGGCCCGATGATTTTACGCGGCATCCGCGCCGGATTGTCGGACTTTGGTTCTTCGGCAAAAAATGCGGCGACAAGCGTTTTGCGCACCGACCGTGATCTTTCGATGAAATTTGTCGCGGGCGGTTGCGCGGTCCTTGTGGCGGCAATTCTTTTTGCGCGTCCGCTGCACATGAACCTTCTCGGCGCGATCCTTATCGTGATATTTGGCTTTTTGTTCGTCTCGGTCTCCTCGCGTTTGACGGGCGAGATCGGTTCATCGTCCAATCCGATCTCCGGGATGACGGTGGCAACGTTGCTATTGACGTGTCTCATTTTTCTCGTGGTCGGCTGGACGGGGCAACATTACTTCGTGACCGCGCTGTCAGTGGGAGGGATTGTGTGTATAGCGGCGTCGAACGGCGGCGCGACATCGCAGGATTTGAAGACTGGATTTCTTCTTGGCGCAACGCCGCGCTTTCAGCAGATTGCGATTTTGATCGGGGCGACGGCTTCCGCCCTGGTGCTTGGGCCGATTTTGCTGTCCGTGAATATGGCCGGCAACGTTTATGTGCCGGTTGCAAAGGTTGCGCCGGGCTTGCGCGCGCCTGCGAACGCTGAACTCGGCGCACCGGAACGGCTCACTGGGCCACAAGCGGCAACCGACACGCACACTTATCGCGGCTGGCAGAAAACGGATGACGCTGGCGGCCGGGCCGGAAAATATTTCGTGGATGATGCCGGAGCGGCGGTTTATTACGTGGATCCCGGCATCAACGGCGGATTCAAGGAATTGCCCGATGGAACGAAGGTGCAAAAGTTCAGCGCGCCCAAGGCCGTGTTGATGTCGTACATCATCAAGGGAATTTTGGGCGGCAAAATGCCATGGGCGTTGGTGCTGCTGGGCGTGATGATTGCCATCGTGCTCGAACTGGCCGGTATTCCATCACTGGCGTTCGCCGTGGGAGTTTACCTGCCGATCTCCTCCTCCGCGCCGGTGTTCGTGGGTGGATTAGTGCGCTGGCTGGTGGACCGGAGATTGCGTCATCGGCTGCGCGATGTTGAACTGACCGAAGCGCAGCTCTCGGCGGAAAGCGACAAAAGCTCCGGCGTGCTGCTGGCCAGCGGTTACATTGCGGGCGGGGCGATCGCGGGAATCTTTCTGGCCATCATGCTCGTTCCATTGCACAACATGGACGCGCGGCTCACGAACTGGGCCGAGAACCACAATTCGTTTTACGCGGGCGCGAACTCCGATTGGCTCTCGTTGCTGCCATTTGCGCTGCTCGCCCTGTATTTGTATTTGACCGGCCGCGAAGTATTTTTCAAAAGAAGGAAATAAGAGAATTTACAATTTACGATATACGATTTACGCGCTTTCGAAATTCGCCACGCAAAAAATTCAACCACCCGCCCCATGATCCGCGTTTTCTTAAGTTTCTCTTTCCTGCTAATGCTCTTGGCATCGGCTCTGGCTTCGGCAGGCGCGGACATGGATGCCATTGTGCGCGAGCATTGGTTTGAGGCGAAGTCGGCGCATTTCAATATCTATAGCTGCGGGACGACGCAGGAGGTCAACAAGCTCGCGGCGCGCTTGGAACAATTTCATGACGCGTTCGGTTTGCTTGCCGGCGCGCAGGCTGTGAGTTCGCCGCCCATCAACGTGATGGCCTTTCCCGACCAGGATTCGCTCGACCCGTTCCTTCCGGTTTATCAAGGCAAGCCCGCGAACCTTTCCGGTTTTTTCAAACGCAGCAGCGATGAAAACTTGATCGTCATCGCGCTCAGCGGAACGAATAGCGGCTCGATGCGGACTATTTTCCACGAATACACGCATCTGCTGTTCCGGCGCAACATGCGCTTCTGGCCGCTCTGGTTGCAGGAGGGGATGGCTGAGATGTATTCGACTTTTGAAGTGAACGGCCGCACGGTGCGCATCGGCGCGCCCATCCAGCACCATCTTCGGTTGCTTGAAGAGTCCGAACTGATGCCGCTCAAGGAACTGCTCGCGGTGGACCACGATTCCCCGCAATACAACGAATCGGAGCATCAGGGCGTGTTCTACGCGGAATCGTGGTTGCTGACGCATTTTTTGATGAACGGAGATAATACGGTGTTAAAGGCGCGTTTCGGAAATTTCACCAAGCTGCTGATGCAAGGCGTGCCGCAGGAACAGGCGTTCACGCGCGCGCTGGGTATGCCGTTAAAGAGCGTCGAAGCGGAATTGCGGCGCTATCTCAAACGCGGGGAGTTTGAGCCGGTCACGTATGTTGTTGCCGCTGATTTGTCCGCGCCGCGCCGCGTGGCGATCCGGCCCATCGGCCCGGCGGAAACTTGTTTTCGGCTTGGCGATGAGTTGCTGCGCATCGGGCGATTGGATGAAGCGGAAGCGCAGTTCAAACACGCGCAACAACTCGCGCCGCAAAGTCCTTTGCCTTACGAAGGATTGGGTTTGCTCGCCGAGGCCCGCGACCAGCCGGACGAATCGATCCATCAATTGGAAGAAAGTTTTCAGCGCGGGTCGGTCAGTTTTCTCGCCTATTATATTTACGCGGAGGAAAAGCTGCACAAGATGGGCGACGGCCATGGCAATTACACCCGCTTCAGCAAGGACGCGGAGGACGATATTCGCGCGAAGGCCGAGCGGTCGATCGCCTTGATGCCGAATTTTGCGCGCGCGCATGAGCTGCTCGGTTTTGTGGATCTGGTGCAGGGGGAAAACCTTGGCGCGGCTGAGGAGCAATTTCAGCGGGCAATCCAACTGGAACCGGAGAACCAGGCATTCCAGCTCATGCTCGCGCAGGCGCAGATTTTAAGCCATGACCCCGAAGCCGCGCGGCACACGTTGGAAACTTTGCTCCAGCCGCAGGTGGACGCGAAAATTCGCGCGCAAGCCGAGGTGGAAATGAAACAGGTTGAGCAATACGAGCAACGGAGGCGTTGATTTAATGCGGCATGGAATTTTTCAAGATTGGCTGCGGCTCGCCGAAATAAGTGGACTCGGTGTTCTTCGGTTTTGCATGGCGCGCCATCAATTCGCTGGCCATGACCTCGGGGTTGGAATATTTGGTGAAGCCATCCGGCGGCGCGAAGGTGCTCTCAGGAAATTTCGCGGGCTGCACATTCAAAAGATTCAACTCAAAGGGCTTCTCCGCGCCGATTGTTTTGATGCGAACAGGAAAATCATTCAAGTCCGACGCGCGCCAGATGCTGAAACGAATCGTCGAACCATCGTTCATCGCAATGCTCATTTCAACTTCGTGGCCGGGATGACCGTTCACGCGATCCGAGCCTGGTCCTGCGGTTTCAGCAGTCGTGGTGATTTTGGTGATTTGCGACGGCGAAGAAAACGGTGCGTATCCCTGCAAGGCTTCGCTCAAAATGTAACCGTTTCGCGCGGCAGTGTCCCAGATGAACGTCCTGTCGCCGCGAGTGGGAGCGAACAGCAGATGCGTTCCCTCGCCGAGCAACTGTCCGGTGAGTTCATGCACTTTCGCATTCGTCGAAACGGTATCCACTGTCACCCGCGCGCTGAAAGCACTGGTATTGGTGAGCAACACCGAGGCTGGACCAACGAGAAATGCGGGTGGTCGCGGCGCAACGATTTCCTCGGTAAATTTTTGCCGCGATTCACGATGTCCGGCGCAACCGGTGATGAACATCGCTGCAATTGCCGACAGCGCCAAAAAGAGAAGACAATTCAGGCGCACCTCAAGTCTCGAAAAGTGTATTCCTGGTTTCATCGTCTGCAATGTGACACGGGCGGCTGCCATTCGGTTCAATCGCAAAGTATTCCGCGTCGCAAAGCCCGGTCAAGGAAAGCTTCCAACTTATCATCGTGCTTGAATAGGCCCGTCGGTTCGTGCATCTGATTCCCATGAAGTCTTCCCTCAATTTTTTTGCCCGCATCGTTTGTGTGCTGGCATTGATGTTTTTCCAAAACATGCTTTGCACCGCCGCCAATCCTGATTTTGCGGACATCAGCAAGCCCGATTTTTTTCCCATTCTGCCGTGGGACCCTTATCACGGCTGGAAAAAGCTGGATTCAGCGCACAATGACGAGAACGGATTGAAGAGCATCGCCGAATGCAACTTCAACATGAGCGGTTTCGTGTTGCCGCGCGATCTGAAGGAATGCCGGAAATACGATTTGGGTGCGATCATGTTCCCGTCCGACCCGGCGTGCACGAATGTCAATTACATCTACGAATGGCGGCATCTCACCGACGCGCAGATTGAGTGGCGCGTGAAAGACATCATCCGCGCGTCAAAAGGAAAACCGTCCGTGGAAGGTTATTTCATCACCGACGAACCGGGCGTGAATGATTTTCCGGCCCTGGCCAAGGCAGTTGCTGCTGTGAAAAAATATGCGCCGGGGAAGATGGCCTACATCAACCTGTTTCCCGATTACGCCACGCTGGGCGCGCCGAACCTTTCGCAATTGGGGACTTCAAGTTATACCGATTACCTCGAACGGTTTGTTGACGAAGTCCATCCTCAATTCATCAGCTATGACAATTACCAGGTGGAATTTTCGATGGACATGAAAGACCGGGCGCGGGCTTCAAGTTATTACCATAACCTGCTTGCGGTCCGTGCTGTCGCCCTGGAACATCATCTTCCCTACTTGAACATCGTTTCGGCCAATCAAGTCAGGCCGGAAACAACCATCCCCTCGCCTGCCAATCTGCTTTTTCAGGCTTACACCACCCTTGCCGCCGGTTATCGGGGCGTGACCTGGTACACGTATTATCAAGGCGGTTATCACTACGCCCCGATTGATGGCTCCGGAAAACGCACACAAATCTGGGCATATCTGAAGGAAGTGAACCGGCAGGTGGCGACACTCGCGCCCATCCTGAGCCGCTGCGAATCAACCGGCGTGTTCTTTAGCGCCCCGGCGCCTGCGGACAATCTGCCGCTCTTGCCCGGTGAACTTGTCCAATCTGTGGATCCTTCCACGCCGCTGATGATTGGAGAATTCAGGCACGCGGATGGGCGTCGTTTCGTGATGGTGGTAAACT
>DASRBR010000003.1:0-11648 GCA_035653495.1 Verrucomicrobiia bacterium | reverse complement strand
CTGGCGATACTCCTTTTCCAACTGCGCGACGTGAAAACAACGCTTGAGCAACAGCTTCAATTCCTCCACATCCACCGGCTTGCCCAAAAAATCGTAAGCGCCCGCGCCGATGGCCCGCAGCGCATTCTCCTTTTCGCCCTGCCCGGAAATGATGACAACTTTCGTCGTGCTGTCCACGCCCAGCAATTCCGACAATGTTGCCAACCCTTCCTCTGGACTTGCCGGGTTGGGCGGCAAACCCAAATCGAGCAGCACGACCGCCGGATGCGCCGCGCGGAATTGCTCCATCGCGCTGGCACGGTCGTGCGCGAGCAGGATTTCATAATCCTGCGCCAACGCCCATTTCATCTGCGTGCGAATCTCTTCGTCGTCGTCAACTATCAGCAATTTATGGCTCATTTATTTGGCATCGCAGACTCTACCTGAAATCGACCGGTTGTAAACCGTTGTTGCTCCGTGGCAGGTTTCGAAACCTGCGCTACGGATTTCGTGCGGCAAGGGCACATATGGGAGACCATAAATTTTTTTTCGTTATCCCGGATTATCCCGGAATATCCCGGTCTAAGTGTAACGAGTTGCAACCAGGTGAAACGGTTGGCGTGTCTGTTTCAGATATGGAGGGGTTATTTTGTTGTTGTTGAAACGCCCCCTCGGGAGCCAACCGGCGCGTCAACTCCAGTTTGTCCCCGGCCAACTTGGCGCGACTACGCTGGATGTCCCGCAATTCCCCCTGCAGCATCACTCGCCCAAGGGCGGCAACATCCTTCGTATTGCCATTTTCCGCAGCGCGGGTGAGAAGGTGAGACGTAACCACCGTCAATGCCCCGGTACGGACGCGCTCGAAACTGGTTCCGGAATCGACCAGGATTTCCGTCAACATATCGAGCACGGCTTCACGCTGCGTTGAGCGCAATTCGTTGAGCCGCTGATACATCGGGCCAAGGATTGAGCGCGCGCATCGAATGCCAAGCTCCTTTTGCATCCGTTCGTGGACGATCTGGAGGCCAAGGTTCTCGACGAAGAACCAATGCTCGATTTTCTTTTGTTGTTCGGGAGTGAGCTTGTGCCAAAGGGCATCAGAACGGAGTTTGCGCATAAAAAGGTGGATGGTTGATGGTGGATGGTTGATTGAGGGGAGGAATCCGGGTTTTTGGCTCTTAAAACGATTGGATTGTGGATTGGCATGGTTGTTGGGGGTGAAAACCGGGAGCGATAGGCCGGTTTGAAAACACCTACGCGGTGTTCCCCGTCGCGCCTCCAAGCGCGACAAGCAGAGTTTCACAGATTTGCTGACATTTGTCCAGAGATTTTTTCGAGGCTGAGAAAAACCGCCGCAACTTGACACAGTCACCTTAGCGCAGAGTTGCGGTCTGCTGTATCGCGGATTTGCAATCCGCCAGAAGTGACACATTCCGAGCGCATCGGGAGCGCCCGCTCTGCCGAATACAATTCGGCGGCACAGCAGATTACAAATCTGCGCTACGGCGCTGACGTTGGCATCTTTATCTGCTGGTAGAACGGGCAGTTGCGTCCCAACAAGCCCCTTCCTTTTCGAGAGTATATTGTGCCTGTATTTTTTTGTTTCCGGCGCCCAACTGAACCACGACGTCCTCGCTGTCGATGGCTTCGATGGATACCACCTTCACGAAAGGGTAATTGCAGACGAGCCGCGCCAGGTCTCCGAACTTCCTGCTTTTCAGATCCATCTTCATGACCCATTTTTCTGCATGCCGCTCAGCCTTCAGAGTGACCTTGGAAATTTCCAATGCATCGCCCGATCCAAGCTCGCCGATGATTCGCGGTCCATCGGCCTTGTGCAAAACCATTCCTGCAAAAACCGACAGCGCAATTAAAACGGCAATCGTCAGCAGAATTGGTTTTGTCGTTATCCGACCCATAACAGGTGTTCAGAAATGAGGACAATGAATAAAGATTTTCAAGCCGCCAGTGAACGAGTCGTTTTCAAGGGATGAATGCGGTTCAGGATTTGGCTTTCGCTGCGTTCGCGGGCGATTTCGAGATCGTAATCGGCTTGGATACCCATCCAAAGTTCTGGCGAGACGTTGAACAATCGGCCCAGCTTGAGGGCCATGGTCGCGCTCACGCCGCGTTTGCGGCGAATAATTTGGCTGATGGTGATGGGGGTGGCACCAATCGCCTTTGCCACCGCATAAGCGGATAATTCAAGCGGCCGCATAAAATCTTCACGCAACACGTCGCCCGGATGAACGGGATCAAGCCTCTCTTTGAGCCTTTTCATAAATAAAATCAGTGGTAATCTGCAATCTCAACCTGGTCTGCGTTGCCATCCAGCCACCTGAAACAAATCCGCCATTGATCATTCACGCGAATGCTGTGCTGACCGGACCGGTCTCCCTTCAGCGCTTCCAACCTGTTCCCCGGAGGCGCAAACAAATCCCCCAGCTTTCTTGCCCGGTGCAAATATTCCAGCTTTCTTCTCGCAGTGTTCTGGATGTCATAAGGCAATTTCCGCGAACGCTCGCCATTAAAAATGCGCTCTGTTTCTTCACACGCAAACCCTATGATCACTCCGCAATATTATCGTGTTTCGATATCATGTCAACTTTATAAATCTTTGGTTTATGTAGATGGGCCTTACTTCTTCCCCAACGGCAACAACACACGAAACGTCGTGCCTTTGCCCGATTCGCTTTCGACTTCGATGCGGCCGCCGTGCGCTTCGATGATCATTTTGCTCTGGAACATGCCGATGCCAAGGCCGGTTTTTTTGGTGGTCTGGAATGGGCGGAACAGCGAACGATTTAGAAATTCCTTGCTCATGCCGCAGCCGTTGTCAGTGACGGAAAGCACGGCCCAGCCGTTCAATTGCGCCGTGGAAACGCGCACCTCACCTTGATTTGCAACCGCTTCGCACGCGTTCAAGACCAAATTGGTGATCACCTTGTTCAACTGTTCGGGGTCGAGACGCAATTTCGGCAGCGGCTGTAAATCCTGCTTCAAATCCGCCGTCACCGCGCCTTTTTGCGCCGCCAAAGTTTTGGTGACGACTTCGTTGAGGTCGGCTTCAGCCAGACGCAGTTCAAGGCCGTGCCGCAACAAGCTCAGCCGGCTGATGAGATTGTTGATGTGGTTGACGGTTTTTTGCACGCCGCGCAATGCGTCCTCGCGGAATGCCGGGTCGTTGAAATGCACCGGCAAATTTTTCAGCATCAGGCCGAGCGTGGATGCGGTGTTTTTCAAGTCGTGCACGAAAAATGCCGACATCGTCTGGAACGCTTCCATTTCCTTGACCTGGAGCAATTTTCCCGAAAGTTGGAGATTGCGCAGGCTGGCGGCCATCTGGTCGCCCACGCATTTCAACAAGTCCAGGTCCTGATGCAAAAACGGCATGCCGGCGATGCGGTCGCCGAGCGTCATGATGCCCAGCAATTCGCCGCCGACGGTCATCGGCACGCAGATGCGTCCCCCGCCCTTTTGGAAATCGTCCGGCTGGCACTTGCGCAACGCAGCCGCCCAATTCTCCTTCACGCCTTCGACGTCCACCGGGTCGGGATGCGTTTCCATCGCGCGCAAAATTTCCGCAGTCTCGGCGCTTGTCGGTTGCAATTCCGCGCCTTTGGCGTCTGAAAGCGAAGTGGAGACGATGAAGTTGAGCGCGGATTTTTTTTCGTCCACAAGCCAGATGCTTACGGAAAGCACCTGGAAAATTTCCGCAACCAGGCTTGCGGTCGCGCGGCAAAGTTCCTTTTGGTCCATGCGCGAGGCGGTGCATTCGGTGAAACGCCGCCAGACGGTGCGGTAATCGTACATCGGCCGCTGGAAATGCCGGCTGACAAAGCGCTTGGTATGGAGCCGCACGCGATCGGAAACCAGCAGCACGGTGAGCAACACCAAACCGATCAACAGCACGAATGTGGTGAGGGCAAACGAGGTGTTGCCGCCAAACCATTTGACCACGTTGGCAAACATTCCCACGGCCAGCAGATAAACTCCCGCCAGCACCAGGATCAGTGAATTATGGATGACCGAATGCGAAGGATAGACGTTCACTTCGAAATGGCCCGCTCTCAACAGCGAGCGCAAAATCAACGGGCTCGCCACCAGCAACGCGCCTGAATCAATGGCGTCCCACGACGGATCAATCCGATGAAAAAGAAGCATCTGGATGCAGGTGTAGGCGCGCGCGGCAAACAAAACGCCCAATCCGATCACCATGAATTTGATCCGCCAGCGCATCGTTCCCACCGACGCGCGGAAAGTTCGTTCCAGGTTCATGAGCACGATGACCGCAGTCAGCAGCAGAAGCAGATTGAGAGCAATGCCCGGCGTCGTCAGGGCTGGCACGGCGACATGGTTGGATTGAACTAATTGGAGGAGGCCGTCGCGAAACCCGAGCGCCAAACCGATGGGCGCGACGAACGCAGTTATCAGCAGCGGTTTCCAGCGCTGGAGAAATTCATGCGAATTGCCGCGCGCATAAACAAGGCTGAAACACAACCAAACACCGGGCAGGAACGCGCTGGCAACAAGCTTCCACGCTTCCCAACGCAAGACCGCTTGCGCCGGCTCGTTGGCGGCATAGGCATTGAGAGCCAGGCTTGTGAAAAGGCTTTCGACCGCCAGCGCGAGCATTCCGGCGACGAACGACCAATGCGCCACCGAACGGCGCGCCTGCAACGCAACGCCAACCGCCATCACACCACCAAAAATGGCGGCCAAAATGGCGATCAACCCGGCGTTGCTCATAGGTTTGCTCCGGCTTTGTTCATGGCATTTTCCTAAACAATCGCCCTATCTTGACGCCAAACGCTTTGGAAATCACGCAAAAAGCAGGGCCAGCAGGCGGAGCCTGCACCCACCATTTTCGAAGTCTCCGAACATGTGGGAATCTGCACAACTTGTCCTTTTATTCGCAACCGCCTTCCCTTACATTTTGCGACGATGAAAGGCATTATACTTGCCGGGGGTGCCGGTTCGCGATTGTTTCCGCTGACGCTTGTCGCCAGCAAACAACTGCAGCCGGTTTATGACAAGCCCATGGTCTATTATCCGCTCACGACTTTGATCGAGGGTGGCATCCGCGAGTTTTGCCTCATTTCGACCCCGCACGATCTGCCGCGCTTCCGTCAACTGCTCGGCGACGGGACCCAGTGGGGCCTTTCCATCGAATATCGCGAACAACCCAAACCCGAAGGCATCGCGCAAGCCTTCCTCATCGCCGAATCGTTCATCGGCAAGGAAGATGTCACGCTCATCCTCGGCGACAACGTGTTCTATGGCGGCGATGGGTTTCATCGCGCGTTTGAAGAATTCAAGGGCGGCGCGACGATTTTTGGCTATCACGTCAACGATCCCGAACGTTACGGCGTGGTGGAATTTGACGGCGAAGGCCGCGCCATTTCCATCGAGGAAAAGCCGAAAAAACCGCGCAGCAATTATGCCGTTCCCGGACTTTATATTTACGACAACGAAGTCGTGCCCATCACCAAAGCGTTGAAGCCATCGGCGCGCGGCGAATTGGAAATCACTTCCGTGAACGTGGAATATTTGAATCGGGGGAAGTTGCGGGTTCAGCGATTGGACCGTGGATTCGCCTGGCTGGACGCGGGGACCAGCAGCAGTTTGCATGAGGCTTCGGCCTATGTGCAGACGATTGAAAAACGGCAGGGCATCAAGATCGGTTGCCCGGAGGAAGCGGCGTTTCGCAGCGGTTTTCTTGCATTGCCGCAGCTCGAAGCGCTCGCGGCGAAGATTCCCAATTGCGAATACCGCGATTATTTGACGGGCATCGTGGCCGAAGCGCGGCGATTGAAGATGGACGGGTATTGAGCTCCAGGATTTCAAAACTATGATTCTCCTTCTTGGCGCAACGGGTTACATCGGCGAAGCGTTCGCGCGCGAATTGCAGCGGCGCAACCAGCCGTTCACCGCGCTTTCACGCAAGGAAACCGATTACTCGAATTTCGATGTGTTGCTGAAATTTCTGCAACGCACCCGGCCTGAGTTTGTCGTCAGCGCCGCCGGTTACACCGGCAAACCAAACGTGGACGCCTGCGAAACGGCGCGCGCGGACACGTTGCAGGGCAATACGCTGTTGCCGTTGACCATCGCCAACGCTTGCGCTGCCGCGGGGATTCCGTGGGGGCATGTTTCGTCCGGCTGCATTTTTTCGGGAGCGAAAATCGAAGTGAACGGCAAGTGGCGCGCGGAAAAAGATTTCACGCGGCCGGATTTGATGGAGTTGGCGGTAAAGAATCCATCGGCTGTGCATGGTTTTACGGAGGAAGACGAGCCCAATTTTTCCTTTCGCCAGCCGCCGTGCAGTTTTTACAGCGGCACAAAGGCGCTCGCAGAAGAAGCGATCAAAAACGTCGGGCAATCCTATATCTGGCGCTTGCGCATACCGTTCGATGAATTCGACAGTCCGCGCAATTACCTCAGCAAAGTGCAGCGTTATGCGAAGGTTTACGACAACATCAATTCCATCTCGCACCGCGCCGATTTCGTGCGCGCCTGCCTTGACCTATGGCAATTGCGCGCGCCGTTCGGCATCTATAACGTGACCAATCCCGGCTTCGTCACCACGCGCGAAGTGGTTCGCGAGCTGGAACGCGTTTTGAAGACCGGGCGCAAGTTTGAATTTTGGGAGAACGACCAGGAATTTTATCGCGTTGCCGCCAAAACGCCGCGTTCCAATTGCGTGCTCGATGTTTCGAAATTGCTCAAGGCCGGCGTGAAAATCCGTCCCGTGAACGAGGCGCTCGAACATTCGCTCAAGAACTGGCGCAAGGAATCCTGAAATAATGAACAGAACGCCTATTGTGCCAAATGGAGTTGATATTGCTGGCTATGATGCGCCCCAGCCATTGCGAATGTGAACGCGGAACTTTCCAAGCATGTTCAAGAAGAAATGCAGCGGCGCGGCATTCCGTTGGCTGTAGTCGAATCGGTGCTGGAATCGCCAGCGCAGAAAGTGCCTGAACATGGAGACGTGGTATGTTATCAATCCAAAGTCGGGATTAACCAAAAGTCGTATCTGGTTCGGGTGAATGGTGAATGAAAAATCAACCAAAGTAGTGACGGTTTATCGGACAAGCAAAATCAACAAATACTGGAAATCATGAAAGTCACCTACGATTCGGAAGTGGATGTGCTGCGGATCCTGTTCCGCGACACGCCGGTGGAGGAAAGTGATGAAGACAAGCCGGGCGTCATTCTGGATTATGATAAGGACGGGAACGTGGTCGGGATTGAAGTCCTGAACGCTTCGCAACGCGTGGAAAATCCCCGTGGCGTGGACTACGCAGTGACGGCATAAAGGCCGCGCGCCACGATCGGTCTGCGCATCGAAGAAAACAGCTTTCTCGTGACCACCATGAACCTATTGATCACCGGCGGGGCCGGTTTCATCGGCTCCAATCTCATCCATCACATCATTGACCGGCCTGAAATCAAGCGTCTGGTCAATCTCGATTGCCTCACCTACGCCGGGCATTTGGAGAACCTCAGAAAAATCTCCAAGCATGCAAAATATGTTTTTGAAAAGATTGATCTGCGCGACAAGGCGGCTGTTTTGAAAGTCGTTCCGCAATATGAGATCACGCACGTGATGCATCTCGCCGCCGAATCGCACGTGGACCGTTCCATCAGCGGCCCGGGCGATTTTGTCCATACGAACATTGTCGGCACTTTCAATTTGCTTGAGGCTTGTCGCGCGCACTGGCTGGAAAATCCCGCGGAAAAAAACAAGCCGCATCGTTTTCATCACGTCTCGACGGATGAAGTTTACGGCAGCCTTGGGCCGACCGGATTTTTTACGGAAACGACGCCTTACGCGCCCAATTCGCCTTATTCAGCCAGCAAAGCGTCAAGCGACCTTCTCGTCCGCGCATACCATCACACCTACGGTTTGCGCGCGGTCATCACCAATTGTTCCAACAATTATGGCCCGTATCAATTTCCCGAAAAACTGATTCCCGTCGTCATCCAAAGCATTCTGGCGCGCAAGCCGATCCCCATCTACGGCGACGGCATGAATGTGCGCGACTGGTTGTATGTCCGCGACCATGCGGAGGCGCTTTGGCAGGTGCTGACGCGCGGCAAGGATGGCGAGACCTACAACATCGGCGGCCACAACGAATGGGCGAACCTGCACATCGTGCAGTTGATTTGCGATCTGATTGACGAACTGGCGCCCCAAGCCGGTGGCAATTCCCGCAAATTGATGACTTTCGTCAAGGACCGGCCCGGCCACGACCGCCGTTATGCGATTGATGCCTCCAAGATCAAAAGGGAGCTCGGCTGGGTCCCAGCGCATACCTTCGAGCAGGGCATCCGCGAGACGGTCCAATGGTATCTGGCCAACCAGGACTGGGTTGCAGAGGTGAAAAAAAAGGCGTAAACTGCCGCAATTTGCAATTTCCACTCGCCAGCCAAAGCTAAAAATAAATTCTCTCCTTTGCGAAACGCACTATCAGTTCATAGGTAAAGACTTACAGCTTAGGTAAAGTTCTGAACTTTACAGAATGGAAAAAAATTGTCGCAAAGCTTGAGTGTTTAAGCCATTTTATTGGCAATAGACCCAATTTTTAGTTTCTAAGCTTGCTTCGAATAATTTGCAGTGGCACCATAGCTGCTTTTAATTGTTGAGAATATCAAATTGAACTTTTTGTAATTGCGTGCGTACCAATAATTTGCGTTTAACGTGGCCCGCAGGACAATTCTCTTGTGTACGGCGTTTCGGGCTTTTCTTACCCGGCATATTGCTGCTGGCATCAGCCGCCCTTTCCGCATGGGGAGGCGTCACACTGAACACGCTGGTTTCGTTCAACGGAAGCAACGGATCATCTCCGCAGGGGATCTTGCTGGGAAAGGATGGCAATCTCTATGGCGTTACGCTTGGCGGAGGAGCAGGAAGCAACGGCACCGTTTTTAAATGGGCAACGAACAGTGGAGCGCTCACGACGCTTTATTCTTTTGGGGCGTCCAGCAATGCCAGCACGGCAATCGAACCGGCACCCCTTTTGCAAGGCAGCGACGGGACTTTTTTCGGCACTGCCTTTTCCGGAGGCACATTTAATTATGGCGTGATTTATCAAATTGATACCAATGGCGTTTTCAAAACACTTTATTCGTTCGACAATACCAACGGAGCGTCGCCAAACAGCGCCCTGACTTTGAATACCAACGACGGCAATATTTATGGGACGACCTTTGTGGGCGGGACCAATGGCGGTTTCGGCACTATTTTCAAAATGACACCGTCGGGCGCGTTCACCAGCTTGTTTTCGTTCAACGGCACCAATGGAGGCCATCCCATGGCACAACCAACGGTGGGACCTGATGGCAAATTGTACGGCACGACGTATTCGGGTGGGACCAATGATTTTGGGACAATATATTCCATCACTACAAACGGCCTGTTCTCCAGTTTATTTTCCTTTGATGGCGGGGGTTATGGAGGGAATCCTCACGCAGGCGTGATATTTGGACCTGACGGAAAAATGTACGGCACCTGCGCCCAACGCGGCGCCAATGGGTACGGCAGCATTTTTTCCATGGATACGAATGGCAACGTTACCACAGTTTTTTCATTCAACGGAAACAATGGTTCGACGCCGTATTCGCCGCTGGTGCTGGGCCAGGACGGCAATTTTTATGGGATGACATTGGAAGGCGGAAGTAATTTCGATGGCGGGACCATCTTCAGCATGTCTCCGGGAGGGACGTTCACCAGTTTATTTTCGTTTGAAGGCCAAAACGGCGCGAATCCCACCGGCAGCCTCGTGAAGGGCGCCGGGAACACTTTTTTTGGCGTCACCACCCAGGGTGGCACGAACGGAAATTTGGGCACCATTTTTCAATTTAGCGTCGCTGGTCCGCCATTGGTTTCGCCCACGCTAAATGTGGTTGCGAATAATTCGCAACTCGTTTTTACGTGGAATTCCATTCCCGGCCAAACTTATCAATTGCAATCTGCGCTGGATATGTGGAAGCGCAATTGGACCAATCAGGGCCCCGCGATCACCGCGACAAGCACAACGACGACCAACACCATTCTTCAACCGACGAACCAGAGTGTTCTGTACCGGCTTTCAGTAGGGCCTTAAGCCCGTCGGCGTCGAATCAAAAAATTCGTCATACAAAATCCTTGGCCCAGTCTCACTTCTCCGCCGGGGACAAAGTGTGGGCATCACGAGCAAGGAGCCAGCCACCGTCAGGCTGTCTGCGGTATATCGTGATACGATGCCCGGCCAGTTGCGCCGATTGCCCGCCGCCGCGGGGGGTCACGGACAACGCGTCCCGGCTCCGCGTGTAAGCGACCTCGCCGACAACAACGACCTCTTCCAACTCGCTGATACAACGAACCACCGCCTGTTGGTGAGCCGCCGAAAAGGCAATGGAAAATCCATCCCGGCCGGACGGCGCTTGGCCTGGATTGAGAAACACCACGTCGTCGGCCATTAAGGGGAGCAAGCGTGCAAGATCGCCGGCGTTCACGGCATCGATCCACGTTGAATGCACGTCGCGGATTACTTGTTCATCAGTTCTCATTGGGAATCCCCGTTAGTCGCGATGCGGGCTGCCTTTCATTTCCTCTTGTTGCGTGCCTGATCATCGTCGGTCGTTCCAAGATTGCAAATCACTTGAAAACAAAAACCCCGACAGGTTCGATAACCTGCCGGGGTTTTGAAACTTGCAACCAATGCTCTATCAGGCAGTCGCCTTGCGGAATTTGCCAAAGGCGATGAGCCCGGCAATGGCAACGCCAAGGAGTATGGCAGCATTGCCTCCATCAGGCACGGCTGTATCGGATTGGCTGAAGCCGAAAACGAAGCTTCCGCTGTTGCCGCCCGAGGTGTCGGTCACATCAAAACTCCACGATGCGCTGGTGACAGTATAGGGGCTTCCGGCGCCAGCAATATTTACGGCACCATCGCCCTTGATGCTCAAGTCCGTGGAATCGGTGCGAGTGACGCTCGTGATGTCGGCAAGAGAGAAGGAATAGGTCCAGCCATTGTAAACGAAGCTCCACAGACTCGGCACCACATTGGGGCCCGTCGAGGCGAAAGAAAAGTTATTAAAGTTAACGCCAGGACTCGAGACCCCGGTGGGAACTCCGGCATAGCTGCCGGTCCCGGAAGTCACAATTGCGGCCGGATTGGTGAACGAAGCTGCAGTCGCTGTCGCAAGGCTCTGGGTATCAAACGTAACCTGACCCGCCATGCGAACCGTCCCGGTAATCGCATTCGCGTGAGCACTCAAGCCGATTAAGCTCATTGCGAGCGGGAGACCAAATTTAATCAAGTTTTTCATATTTCTGCTTTGGTTGCTAGTTTCTATTAGTACCTATACAAATCTTCCTTTCACACAAAAGCAATAGGTATGCCAAGGCCTTCTTCGTCAGGAAAATGTGATGTCATAAGCTCCTCATTGACAATAACTTGACTCTCAAAATAAGACCCCTATCCACGACTTTCCACAACCCGCTCCGAGACTGGAATTCGTAAGGAATTCCGACGCGGCTTCGGGTGTGCGTTGAGAGGAAAAGGTTGAGTTAAATTCCAATTCATTGTGTATTAAAAACTTATGCGTGTCATACCGCTTTTGTGTGTGGCAAATGCTGCTTGTAAGGGTTCCCGACAGGTTACGTTTTCCTGCTCGCT
>DASRBR010000002.1:0-2666 GCA_035653495.1 Verrucomicrobiia bacterium | reverse complement strand
CTCGAAAAATTGAAAGCCAAGCACAACGTCATTGGCGATGTGCGCGGAAAAGGCTTGATGCTCGGCATCGAGTTGGTGAAGGACCGCGCGACGAAAGAGCCGGCCAAATCCGAATGCGCGCAAGTGTTGGAAACGTGCAAGGACCTTGGCTTGCTGCTCGGCAAAGGCGGGCTTTACGGCAGCGTGATTCGTTTCGCGCCGCCGATGTGCATCACCAAAGCCGACGCGGATTTCATGCTCGAAGTGTTCGATGCGGCGTTTGGGACGCTTTAAGGATTGGGGAAACGCTGAACTTCGAACGCCGAACATCGAACGTCCAAGTTGCCCTCTCAATCGCTCTCGCCGTTGCCGCGGACTTCTCCTTTAGGAATTTTTTCCAGAAGTTTGTGGAGCGTACCGACGGCGGGAGCAAGTTCCCGGGCGCGTTCATCGAAATGCCTGGCGCTGGCGAGTCGGTGGCGTTTGCGGGCGTCCATGCCAAGCCGTTGCAACAGGGAAATCTTCTCCTCCAGCGCGCGCATGGCAATCCAAAGCGCATTTTCCGAGGCTTCCGACATGCTCTCGTGCAGGCTTTCCAATGAATAAGCATGGCCCACGCGGCAGCGGAATCGGACCTGCCCGCCCTCCATCACTTCCCACAAGACCCCGTGGCAATCGGGACAAGCGTACTGCGAGGGTTTGCCGTTGTGTTCAAGGACGTTTCGCCACTCGTCCATCTGGGCGACATCAGATTCGGCCTTGATTCTGGCGGCGACATGTTTGTGCAACGGCCGGACCGGTTTTTCCACCACTCGGGAGAGCAACGCGCCCATTTCCGACAGTGGAACGACATAATCCGGTTTCATGCGCTCCAGCGCGTTGCGGGGCATGTCGGGGAAGGGAGCGTCATTCGGATTTTGCACGATGGTGATGCCGCCGCATTCCTTGATCACACGCAATCCGGCGGCGCCATCGCCCAAGTTGCCGGTTAAAATGACCCCGATGACATTCGGCCCGCGCGCTTCGGCAGCCGAACGGAACAAAGGATCAATGGCCGGGCGATGTCGGTTTTCACGAGGGCCGGAGGAGAGGCGGATGTGCCCATCATTCACCATCAGGTGAAAATTCGGCGGCGCAAGATAAACATTGCCGGCGCGGATGGCATCGCAGTCACGGCTTTGGAGGACGAGTTTGAGCCGCGTGACTCGTTGAAAGATATTCGGGAGTAAACTCGGGCTGTTTGGCGAGATATGGACGACAATCAGGACCGCAGCCGGAAAATCGGCGGGCAGTTCAGCCAATAATGTTTTCAGGGCTTCGATGCCGCCGGCGGAGGTGCCGATGACGACAAGCCGTTTGCCGGCGACTGATTGCCGCCGCGTTTTCTTTGCAACTTTCTTTGCCATTTGATTTCGTCGAACCGGTCAGGCGAGGCATCGAACCGGCCATTTGAACCGCAACACCGTTTGAACGCATGGATGAATTCCCCAAGAGCCCAATGTGAACGCCTAAGGCAGCATTCCATCTAAGGGGAGATTTACCATGGGGTTAACTGCCCAAGGCAGTTTTAGCCGCAGATTCAACACAGATCGGTCCAACCTCGCCGATAATTTTTTTCGTCTTAAGTGAAACAAGGTGAAACAAGGTGAAACAACCTGAAACACCCGGCCTCAAACCTGCAATCAGCCGCGGGCAATTGGCACTCAGCCGCAGCCCGGGGTGGAGCAACTTTTCTCCCGGTAGCTGAAACAAGGTGAAACAACCTGAAACAAGCTGAAACACCTGGATCAAAATGCGTGAAAATCCCGCATAAGGACCGCCATTGCCCTGCCCGTTCCGGATTTATCCGACACAACGCGATATTATCCAACACAGCAGGCGCGACCGTCCCGGTCGCATCCGTTGGCGTCCCGCCGACGGGATTCTGGCCCGTGGACATGATTGCTCGCGAGGACTCCGGGACTTTCCTGCCGCGCGAGACGCTCAGCAGTGCGACCGGTACGGTCGCGCTCCCCGGAACCCAGAACTTGGAACCAGTTTTAAAATGTCAAAGAACATAGCCCGTGTTCAACGTGGAACGCGGGGGTAAAGGCCCGAGCGCGAGGATGGAGGATCGAGGATGGAAAGGTCCGCGACCCGGAACTCCGAACTCGGAACCCGGTCCGTCCTCAACTATCATCAATCAATAATTTGATCATGCGCACATTCTATCACGCGTTGTCAAACCTACGGTACGTATCAACCTGTGTTGAAAATCAACGGGTTACGTTGTTTTCTGACAAATCCTCAAAAATGGCGCCAGAAAATATCGTCCTTTGGGAGTGATTGAAACGAATGGTTCACAAATGTTCCGAAGTGTGAAAAACGTTCTCCTTCTCCCTGGGGGGGGGAGAAGGCCTGGATGAGGGCGAGCGTTACTCTAAACTTTTCTTCTGGCCTTGGGTGTCATGCTTCTTCCATGGGCCAAAAGCAGGCGACCTGGGCGGAAAAGCTGATGTGGCGCTGGCTTCGCAACCGCCGGTTTAGCGGATATAAATTCCGCCGATGGCACCCTCGTGACCAATATGAACTGGATTTTTTCTGCGAAGAGGCGCGTCTTTCCATTGAGTTGGACGGGCTTGGCCATGGCCATCCGGCCAGGCAGGCGCATGATCGCCAACGCACCGAGTTCTTGATGTCCAAAGGTA
>DASRBR010000001.1:0-4550 GCA_035653495.1 Verrucomicrobiia bacterium | reverse complement strand
AAGGCGCGATCATGATGTGTTCGTCGGCCACTTCGCTGCACGCCCTTAACAAGGCGCGCATGAAACCCGGCGAATCGGTCGCGATTTTCGGAATGGGCGGGCTTGGCTTTTCAGCGTTGCAACTGGCGCGCGCATTTGGCGCTGGGCAGGTTTTCGCCGTGGACATCAAGCCCGGCAAATTGGAACTGGCAAAACGTTTCGGCGCGGTGCCGGTGGATGCGGCGAACACCGACCCTGTCGCGGAAATCATGCGGCTCAGTGGCAATCGCGGTGTGGATGTCGCGCTGGAACTCATCGGTTTACCGCTGACGATGCAACAGGCCGTTCGTTCACTGGCCATCAAGGGACGCGCAATGCTGGTGGGCATCACCGACAAAACGTTTGAGATCGCTCCATACGGCGAGGTGCTGAACAAGGAAGCCGAAATCATCGGCGTGTCGGACCATCTCGCGCAGGAAATTCCGTTGCTCATCGATTGGGTCGGGCAGGGCCGGCTCGATTTGTCGCAAGTTGTCACCCAAACCGTGCCGCTCGATGCCGTCGCCATCAATGACGTCCTCGACCGCCTCGAAAAATTCGGCGATGACGTGCGGGTGGTGATCAAGCCCGAGTGATACAATCAGGGATTTTCCGTGGCGGCGGATTCACCTTTTAGTTAATCCAGTACTTGGGTATATTTTTTACCGTCTCAGCCGTTTGCTGCGCGGAGCGGCGGGTTCCAACATTTCTTCCTCCGGTTCACCCACTTCTTCACGCATGCGATTGGCTTCCGGTGGCACGGGTTGTTCCTGCGGCTTGAGCACGACCTTGATGCAGCCATCACGCCGCTCGGCAAACATCTCGTAGGCATCTTCCGCATCGGCCAGCGCCATGCGATTGGTGATGACGAACGTCGGGTCAATCTGCCCTTCCTGCACCAGGCGCAATAAATGCGTCATGTAACGATGCACATGCGTCTGGCCCATCCTGATCGTGAGACCTTTTGCAAACGCCGCGCCCAACGGAATTTTGTCCAGAAAGCCTCCATACACCCCGGGCAACGACAGCGTTCCGCCCTTTCGGCAGGCCAAAATCGCCTGGCGCAACACATGCGGACGGTCCGTCTCCAGCTTTATCGTTTGTTTGATCTGGTCGTAGGCCGAGCCGTGCGCTTCCATGCCTACCGCGTCAATGCAGGCATCCGGCCCGCGACCGCCGGTCAACTGCTTGAGCAAATCCTGCACGTCATCATCCGAACAAATCGCCAACGCGCCGCAGGATTCCGCCATCCGCATCCGTTCGGGAACGTTGTCGATCGCGATGACCTTTTCCGCGCCCAGCAAGAGCGCGCTGCGAATGGCAAATTGCCCCACCGGTCCGCAACCCCACACCGCAACGATCTGCCGCGGATGGATGTTGCAATTTTCCGCGGCCATGTAACCCGTTGGGAAAATGTCCGACAAAAACAGCGCCTGCTCGTCCGTGATTTCATCGGGCAATTTCATCGGTCCAACATCCGCGAACGGCACGCGCACATACTCCGCCTGGCCGCCCGCGTAACCGCCGTAAAGATGCGAATAACCGAACAAGCCGCCGCCGGAAAATCCGTTCATCTTGGCGTTCAACACCGCGTCGGGATTTGTGTTGTCGCACAAGGCCCAGAGTTGATGCTCGCAATAATAACATTTGCCGCACGAGATGCAGAACGGCACCACCACGCGGTCGCCCTTTTTCAACCTGCGAACTTCCGGTCCGGTCTCAACCACTTCGCCCATGAACTCGTGGCCCAAGATGTCACCTTCCTCCATGCTCGGAATGACGCCGTCGTAAAGGTGCACGTCCGAGCCGCAGATGGCGGTGGAAGTGACGCGCAAAATCGCATCGTGGGGATTGATGATCTTTGGGTCGGGAACGTTCTCGACGCGCACATCATGTTTGCCATGCCAGCAGACTGCTTTCATTTGGTCCTCCTTTTGGCTTTGCCTTCGCCGGTCGGCTGGCCGATGGTGGTTGGAACTTCGCCGGTTTCCATCAATGCCTTGAATCGCATCAAGTCGTCTTCCAGTTGCAGTTCCGGTTCCTCGCCGGTCAGCTTCGCCACAGCCGAGCCGATGCGTCCGGCGGGCGGAACGTAATCCAACTGCACTGTCACTGCGGTTCCTTGATTACCGGGGGCCGGGGTAAAACGGATCGTGCCAGCGTTGCGGACTTCGGCGTCGGGTTTGGATTCCCAGGCGATCAATTCGTTTGGGTGCTCGTTGATGATGAAGGAGTCCCATTCAAGTTCGCTGTTGGCCGGACCGCGAACGCGCCAGTGCGATTCCGTGTCTGACTTCCGTATGATGGAAACGATGTGGCGCGAGAAACGCGGCAGGTTTTCCACGTCGCGCCAGAACGCGAACAATTCCTCGGGCGACTTTTTGATGGTGCAGGCCCGGATAATTTTTTTGGCCGAGCCGCTTGGAACGGCTGGCTTGAGTTTTTTGACTCGAGAAGCAGGTGTTGGCATTCAAATCCTTTGGCTGGGCGGCGCACCAGCGCGCAACGCCCCATAATCCAGCTTACCCCTCCGCGGCATGGGGAACATTGGGTCACATACCCCAGAAATCTCCGGGGCATTTGCGGAAACATCGAACATCCAACGTCGAACATCGAACGCCCAATCGCAGGAAATCAGGAACATTGAATGTTCAGCGTTCGATGTTGGGTGTTCGATGTTTCATTGTTTTAAGTCGCCGTCCTATCGGTCCCATTCGTCCCATGGCCGACAAGAATGTCGGCGATACGGCAGGCAAGAATGCCTGCGCTACAATATTCACGGGCTCCCAAGTTCTCTTTTGAGGTTTGCTGTTTGGATGTTCTCTGGTGCTTGGTGCTTGGGATTTGGAGCTTTTGCCCATCACTTCGGTTTCATTTGAGGGAACAAGATGACATCGCGGATGCTTTCCTGTCCCAGCAACATCATGCAAAGGCGATCAATGCCCATGCCCATGCCGCCAGCGGGCGGCATCCCGTGTTCCAACGCGACAATGAAATCTTCATCGAGCTTTTGCTGCTCGCCGCCTGCCTGGTGTTCGAGCGTCTCGCGTTGGGCAATCGGGTCATTTTGCTCGGTATAAGCCGGTGCAATTTCCTGGCCGTTGATGCAGCATTCGAAAACTTCAACCGTCGTTGGATCCTCGGGCGATAATTTTGCCAATGGCACCAATTCCTTTGGCAAATGCGTGACGAACGTCGGCTGGATCAACGTGGGCTCAATCAATTTTTCAAACACCGCGCCGGTCACTTCGAAATCCTCGTATTCCTTGCCGATTTCCGCGCCGAGAGAAACCGCGCGTTCGCGGCGTTGCTGTGGCGTGACGTCAAACCAATCCGCGCCGGCTTTTTCACGAATGAGGTCCTGGTATTTCACGCGTCGCCAGGGCGGCGTGAGGTCTATCGTCTTGGTCACCTTGCCTTCGGCGTCCTTGTGCTCTATGACCAATGTGCCCAGCGTGGTTTTCGAGACGTGCACGAGTAGCGATTCGACCAATTCCATCATCGTCTCGTAATCGCCATAGGCCTGATACGCCTCGAGCATGGTGAATTCGGGATTGTGCTTGCGCGACAAACCTTCGTTGCGAAAGTTTTTCCCGATCTCGAAAATTTTGTCGATGCCGCCGACGAGCAACCGCTTGTGATAAAGTTCAATGGCGATGCGCAGGTAAAAATTGCAATTCAGCGCGTTGTGATGCGTGACGAACGGCGCTGCCGCCGCGCCGCCAGGAATGTTTTGCATCATCGGCGTCTCGACTTCCACAAAGCCGCGCGAATGGAAAAAATTCCGTATCTCGCGCACAACCGCGCTGCGCAGCAAAAATGTTTTCTTCACCTCATCGTTGGCCATCAAATCGAGGTAACGCTGGCGATAGCGGATTTCGGTGTCCACCAGCCCGTGCCATTTTTCGGGGGGCGGACGCAGCGCTTTTGCCAGGATGACGAAGCTCGCGAGCTTGACTGAGATTTCGCCGGTTTTTGTGGTGAACATCGTACCGCGCACGCCGATGAAATCGCCGAGGTCGAGGTGCTTGAACACGTCGAACTGCTCGTCGCCCAGCGCCTGTTTCTGCGCGTAAACCTGGATACGGCCGCTTTGGTCCTTGATGTCGATGAAGATGCTTTTGCCCATCTCGCGATGCGCGGTGATGCGCCCGGCGAGCGCGACTTCGCGGTTTTCGGCGTAATTCGAGCGCGCGTGGTCGCAGGTCTCCGTGGGCGTGAACTTGTTGGCGAAAGGATTGATGCCCTTGGCCCGGAGCGCCGCGAGCTTGGCCCTGCGCTGTTCGATCAATGAATTCGTTTCGTCCATGCGTTTTACAGAATATACGCGCTAATGAAACACCGAGAAACCCCTGATGTCCAGCGCGTGGAAAAATACCCAAATACCCAATGACCAAGTACCCAAAGAAATCCCAAGCACCAACATCCAAGCTCCAGAGAAGCTCCAATGTTCAAGCTCCCAAAAAAGTGCGGGTATGTACTTCCCCCGAAAAAATGGACAGGGTCGTTTTCAGTTATTTTTATAATTTAAT